>QHPC01000156.1 GCA_003218915.1 Verrucomicrobiota bacterium | reverse complement strand
TAGTGACATGGACCTCCGGCTTCAGTTCGATTGCCCATGCATTTGACGGAATCGGGGATCCGATGCTGCTGGCCTCAGCGCTGGCGACATTATTTTTCATCGGCTGGATTCTCGCTGACGCGCGTGTGCTTACTCATTCGTTATGGCTGTCAATTGGCCTGCATGCCGGTTGGATCTTTGGCAGCGGCGCTTTTAGCCGGCTGGCGCGTCAGCAAACGCTCGCCTTTCCCTGGATAGGAAAAAACATGCTGGTTGGAATTATCCCGCTTGGTCTAGCTGTGCTCACTTGGATCATAATGCGCACCTGGCTGAAATATGATCGCGCTTCGCAAGTTTGAATTGTTCGAAGCGGCCACATCGCTTCTCTACCCTCCGGTATGCGCTCTCTGCGGTGGCAACACTCAAGCCGGCGAGTATCTCTGCGAGCAATGCGAAGCAAAAGCCATGCGTATCGTTGCGCCATTTTGCCAGCAATGTTCCGAGCCCTTCGAAGGCGCGATTGCGACGGCGTTCACATGTGCCAACTGCGCCCATCGCAAAATTCATTTTGATGCAGCGGTGGCCGCGTACCGCGGCCGCGGCATCGTTCGCCAGATCATTCACGATTTTAAATACCGGCGTCAGGTTCACTTGCGACATCTCGTGGCACGCTGGCTCTGCGCAGCGTTTGACGATGAACGTCTTCGCGGGCGTCAATTTGACGTTATCGTGCCCGTCCCATTGCATCCAACTCGCCAGCGGGAACGCGGATTCAATCAGGCGGGCTTGCTTGCTGAATTGCTAAGCCCGCGGATATCGATTCCGTGCAAGCGAGTGCTAAAGCGCATTCGATACACAACTACACAGACCGCGCTTGATCGCGCCGAGCGAATGGAAAATTTGCATAACGCGTTTCGTTTACGAAAGAAGGCGGACGTGCGAGGCTTGCGCGTGCTGTTAATCGACGATGTTCTGACAACGGGTTCTACCCTGAGCGAGTGCGCACGGATCTTGAAACGCGCGGGCGCGATCTCTGTTTACGCGGCCACTGCGGCGCGCGCATAAATTGCAATGGCCATTTTCAAAAAACCGGTAATCAAGGCAGGAGACGGGAAGAAGAAGGAGATGCCGCGCGGCCTTTTTCAAAAATGTCCCGGCTGTTCGGAGGTCGTACCGGAGATCGAGCTCGCGCAAAACCAGCGAGTTTGTCCACGCTGCGATTATCATTTTGCGCAACCGGCCAAGGAGCGAATTCAGAACCTGCTCGACCCTGATTCTTTTGTGGAAATGGACGCCGGCTTGAAATCAGTGGACGTCCTGCGTTTCCAGGGAATGGCCAGCTACAAAGATCGGCTCAAGAGCTATCGGGAACTTACAGGTCTTCTTGATGCTGTGATAAGCGGTCACGGAATTCTTGACGGCCACAAGGTCGCAATCGCGGTGATGGATTTCGGCTTTCTCGCGGCGACCATGGGTTCGGTCGTTGGCGAAAGAATCACCCGCACAATTGAATATGGAACCGCCGAGCGTTGTGCGGTGATCATCGTTGCCGCTTCGGGTGGAGCTCGCATGTACGAAGGAATGTTGAGCTTGATGCAGAGCGCCGAATCCAGTGCGGCACTCGCTCGCCACGCGGAAGCCAGGCTTCCATACATTTCGGTTCTGACAAATCCGACCACGGCCGGCGTCATGGCCAGCTTCGCGTCGCTGGGCGATGTCATTATGGCCGAACCCAGAAGCATGATCGGCTTCGCCGGTCCGCGCGTTATTAGGGAAACCACGCACCAGGATCTGCCCGAACGATTTCAGACTGCCGAGTTTCTCGAGGAGCACGGTTTGATCGACATGATTGTGCACCGCAAAAAAATGCGCGAGCAGGTCAGCCGATTGCTCAATTACTTCACTGTCGCGCCGTGAATCGAGCCGGCGGGAGCCGCTCCGTGAGGGTTGGCACGTCGGGAGACGCGGCGATCAATTATCGGAAGGCGCTTAGTTGGCTCTACAGCCTCCAGCGCTTCGGAATCAAGCTCGGCCTGGAAAACATCCAGCGTTTGCTCGACGAGTGTTGTAGCGGCGTTTGTGTCAAACGCCAGGCGCTCGCCGCGGCGAGCGCTTGTACATTCAAGGTCATTCACGTCGCGGGAACGAATGGCAAAGGCTCTGTTTGCGCCATGATCGATTCGATCTGCCGGGCACAAGGATATCGCACCGGCCTGTTCACGTCCCCTCACCTCGTCACATTTCGCGAACGCATCCGTGCGAATGGCGAAATGATTTCTGAAGAGGCGATCGCAGATGGCCTAACGATTATCCGCAATCTTGTCGCTAACTGGGATCCGCATCCCACATTTTTCGAAGTCATCACCGCGCTTGCTCTCAAGCACTTCTCGGACACGAAGGTCGAGATTGTTATCCTCGAAACCGGTCTCGGTGGCCGACTCGATGCCACGAACGCCGTTCAATCGAATGTTTCGGTAATCACGTCTATCGATTTCGATCACGAAAAATGGCTGGGCAAAACAATTCCCCAAATCGCGGCTGAAAAAGCTGGAATTATCAAGCCAGGTGTTCCCGTTGTTTGTGGGCCGCAGCGACCCGAAGCCAAAGAAGTGATTCGCGCGCGTGCAGCTAAGTGCGGAGCGCCGCTACAAATTGTAACTAAGCCTTATGACATTGCTCCAATCGCACTCGCTGGATCGCATCAAAAGCAGAACGCGGCGCTTGCGGTTGCCGCACTGCGCGCAGCGAAGATCGAGATCGACAATTCGGCGATTGTACAGGGACTTACCTCTATCTATTGGCCAGCACGTTTCCAGCGATGGGACGGGCGCACAATCATTGACGGCGCGCATAACCCCGCCGCAGTGCATACGCTCGCAGAAACATGGCTCGAAATGTTTGGTAATCAGCGCGCCACGCTCATTCTGGCCATTCTTTCTGACAAAAACCTGCGCGGAATTTGCGAAGCGCTCGCACCGATTAGCGAGTCCGTCCTCCTGCCGAAAATT
>QHPC01000155.1 GCA_003218915.1 Verrucomicrobiota bacterium | reverse complement strand
ACAGCCAATCGTGAACGAACAGCTCATCGTCGAGTTGTACTCGCGGTAGTCATTCCCTCGAGAAACTCCAGAGCTTTGTCATAGCTTTTACGCTGAAGGTAGTGTGCCAACCGCGGATCGACGGGTTTGGGCAAACGCGTTTGCAGATCGTCGATTTGCTCTGAAATCGCTTTCAATCGCGCGATGTGTTTTGTTTCATCACTGCGGCTTTGCTCGTCGCGAATCACTGCGAGGCGTTCTCGCAGGGCCTGCGCTAAATCGGCAAGAGAGTTTTCCATTCTTGTAACCAGGAATTAACGCGAATCGACACGAATAATTGCGGAGCTCTTTTGTGAATTAGTGTTCATTGGTGTCCATTCGTGGTTAACAGCTCTCAACTCAACGGCGACCGGCCTCTGAGAGTAATTGTCGTTTCGCTTCCAACCAATCGGACTCTGCGTCGCCCGGCAGGGCAAATCGGCGTCGCCGCTCCGAAATGAAGTAGGCTCGAAGCCGAATCGCTTCGTCCGACGGCTCCGCGATTCCGGCGGTCTCGCGTGGCATGGAACCTTCCATTGCGGTTGCGACTTTCCTGGCGCTGCTCTCGCGCGGTTTTCGATTCGCAGTGGTACGACCGGAGCGGTTCCCCTTGCGAGCTTTTACTTTGAAAGACCCGCTCGTCTCCGGCGAGGCCTCATTTTTATTTTGGACAATTTTCTTTTTTTTGGGCACAGATTTTATCGTTGATGGTTTTAATTCGTTTACCGTTCATCGATTGGTTGGCAAGTGCTTTCTCGCGCTTCTTTGATCTAAGAGTAGATTTAGAAACTTCACGGGCATGAGACATTTTGTTTTCCGCTGGATTGCAACCACGATTGCTGTGTTTGTGGCTGCGCCGATTGTTGGGATCAACTACGGTGACCGCCTCGGTTGTCTGCTGGGGGCATCCCTTCTGCTCGGTATCATCAACGCTTTCATTCGCCCCGTGCTTTTGCTGCTGAGTCTGCCGTTGATTCTCGTCACCCTCGGCGTTTTCATTCTAATTATTAACGCCTTGATGTTGAAATTCGTTGGCGAGATCATGCCGTGTTTTGATGTTCCGGGTTTCTGGCGCGCATTTTTTGGCGCGATCATTATCTCGATTGTCAGCTGGCTTCTAAGCGCGTTTTTCCGCGGCAGCGACGGTCGTGTTCACGTGCTTACGCATCATAGCCAGATCAAGCGGGTCCGTGGCCGGGTGATTGAATGAAGGAGCGGTAATCGTAATTCGAGATTCGTAATTCGTAATTCGGAAGCCGGATCATCCATCGCGCATTAACGCGCGAAGCCGATTTACGATTGAACGAATCACGCGGGCCCGCCCAGATACTTGCCGAGCCGAGAGCGTAGTTCGGTGCGCGCACGAAAGAGAACGCTTTTCACGGCGGGAACAGAGAGATCGAGAACCTCGGCAATCTGGTCATAGCTAAGCTGCTCGTATCTCCGCAGCACCAGTGCCATTCGCTGGGCCTCGGGAAGCTGCAATATCGCCTCCTCAATTTTTCGCCGAAGTTCCACTTCCAGCAGGGAAGCATCCGGAGGGGACTGCGCCTCATCCTTCAGCGGTGGATCTTCTGTGCCAGTTTCCGGTTGAAGAGGAACATGCGCGTGACGCTTTGTGCGGCGTAGCTCGTTAAAAACCAGGTTGCGCGTAATCTTTAACAACCAGGTGGTGAATTTTGCCCGTGGGACGTAGCGACGCGCGCTCTTCCAGACTCGAATGAAAACCTGCTGCGCGATGTCTTCCACGTCGGAATTGCTGCCCAGCATCCGTGCCACCGTGCCCGCCACCAAAGCCTGGTGTTTCTCGATCAGCTCCTCGAGCGCGATGGTCTCACCTCGGCCGATAAGCCGCATGAGGCGTACGTCATCGGCGTCGTCTTCCGATCGCCCTTTGTTACCAGGATCGTTGCCAGACATCGGTTCATTCAAGAGACTGATGAAATACTGGAATGGGCCGCGCGTAGAGGCGGGAGATGTGGGTGGCAAGGAGCGAGTCAGGCGCATATCCGTAGCGGGTTGCTACCAGCGAGCGACGCGGCGAACCGCCATTCCGACTCGCGCCTGGAAGGTTACGCCGCTTTTGGCGCCGGCCGGCGTTGCTCGCTTGGCCGAGATCGCTGCGGATATCGGCGCTGCGCTCGCGCCTTGGCCAGCACCAAAATCGACTGCAACGCGACTCCTTCCCGTATTTCATCAGTCTCTTAGACGGTTGTCTGAGACAAAGCTTGCCAGAAAAACGGCAACTAGCCAAAATTCGCCCTTCGCCGCATTGGTAGCCATGGTTTTTGTTGCAAGGCTGAAGCGGCCTGTGCAATGCTTGGTTGTCGAGGGTTTGGCCTCGCGTCCGCATGAATTACGAGCTTATTCCGAAAGAACTCAGGCCGATCGCAGAAAAAGTTGAGGCGCAGCAGCGGATTTCGGAGGCAGACGCCCTGGCGTTGTATCGTGCCAATGATCTCAACGCCCTTGGAATGATTGCCAGCGTCGTGCGTGAGCAAAAGAACGGTAACTACGCCACCTACATCCACAATCGTTACATTAATTACTCCAACATCTGCATCTTATCGTGCCAGTTCTGCGCTTTTGCTGCCAAAAAGCGCGATGCACACGCCTTCGAATATGCGATCGACGAAATTATTCAGGTAGTGAGAGATGCGCTCTGCCTCGGCGTTACCGAGGTGCACATGGTGGGCGGACTGCACCCCACGCTGAAGAAAGAATGGTATCTGGAACTCTTGCAGAGACTGCGCGCTCTTAATCCCAATCTTCACATCAAGGCTTTTACCGCGATCGAAGTCCGCCATTTGGCGCAGCGAATTTTCCGGATGCCGATCCGTGACACACTGGAAACTTTGCGCACAGCTGGGCTCGGCTCGATCACGGGCGGCGGCGCGGAGATTTTCGATCCTGCCGTCCGCGATAAAATCTGCCGCGGCAAAGAAACCGCCGCCGAATGGCTCGACGTTCATCGGACGTGGCATTCAATGGGTGGCCGCAGCACTTGCACGATGCTATACGGGCATATCGAGACGCTTCCGCAGCGGGTGGATCATTTGCGCCAGCTCCGGGGATTACAGGATGAGACAGACGGATTCACCGGTTTTGTTCCGTTCGCCTTCGAACCGTCCCAATCCCATGGGATCCTCGCCCAGGTCAAGCGCGCCTCGGCATTCGAACAGCTTCGCAATC
>QHPC01000154.1 GCA_003218915.1 Verrucomicrobiota bacterium | reverse complement strand
TTCTTTCCGACGTCATGGAGAAGTCGATCTTTACTTCGAAGCAGCGGCCGTCATTACCACGCTTGTTCTGCTTGGCCAATTGCTAGAAGCGAAAGCGCGAAGTCGGACCGGACAGGCAATCAAAGCGCTGCTGGGTCTAGCAGCAAAAACCGCGCATCGAGTTCGCGATGGCCACGAGGGGGACGTTCCCGTGAATGAAATTCACAAGGGCGACCTCCTCCGTGTCCGGCCAGGCGAGAAAGTTCCAGTAGACGGGGTAATTATTGAGGGAAAAAGCAATGTCGATGAATCAATGATTACCGGGGAACCGATGCCAGTGAGCAAAGGTTCCGGTGACAAAGTTGTCGGGGCCACAGTCAACCAAACCGGCTCGTTTCTCATGCGCGCCGAGCGAATCGGCTCGGAAACTCTGCTGGCCCAAATCGTCCAAATGGTGGCCGAGGCGCAGCGTAGCCAGGCGCCTATCCAAAAACTTGCCGACACCGTGTCGGGTTATTTCGTTCCGGCGGTGATCGGCATTGCCGTGATCACTTTCGTCGTTTGGTCGATAATCGGACCCCCGCCAGCGATGGCTTATGCATTAGTCAACGCGGTCTCCGTTCTAATCATTGCGTGTCCGTGCGCGCTCGGACTGGCGACGCCGATGTCGATCATGGTTGGGGTGGGACGCGCTGCGCAGGCGGGAGTTCTAATTAAAAATGCGGAGGCAATCGAGATCGCGGAAAAAATCACACACGTTGTAACAGACAAGACCGGGACACTAACAGCCGGCAGACCAGACGTAGTTAGCCGGATCGTCGTCAACGGGACAAATGAACGCGATCTCTTACAGATCGCAGCATCGGTGGAATCGCAGAGCGAGCATCCGCTGGCGCGCGCAATTGTAAACGCTGCAAGAAAAGAGGGAATTGAATTACGCACCGTCACGGACTTCCAATCGACGACGGGTGGCGGTGTGAGCGGTAAAATCGATGGGAAATCTGTCTTTGTTGGGAAAGAAAAATTCCTGTCCGAATCAAACATCCCAATCCCTGAAAATCTGAAGAAGGAAGCGCAGCGGTTGCAGGAAAACGCCCAAACAACCGTCTGGGTTGACGTAAACGCGCACGCAATCGGCGTTCTTGGTATTGCGGACCCGATTAAGGAAACCACTCGGCAAGCGATTCGCGAACTTCACGCCATGGGGTTGAAGGTGATCATGTGCACGGGGGATAACTGGCGCACCGCTAAATCAGTCGCAGATGAATTGGGAATTGACGATTTCATCGCCGAGGTGAGCCCGCGGGACAAGATCGACATCGTCAAGAAATTGCGATCAAAAGGCGCAATCGTTGCGATGGCTGGGGATGGAATCAACGACGCGCCCGCATTGGCCGCGGCAAATCTCGGCATCGCTATGGGAACCGGAACCGACGTGGCAATTGAGAGCGCCGGCATCACACTGGTGAAAGGCGACCTGTTGGGAATCGTAAAAGCAATTCATCTCAGTCGCGCAGTAATGCGAAATATCCGGCAAAACTTGTTCTTCGCGTTTATCTACAATGCGCTTGGGGTGCCCATCGCCGCCGGCGTGCTTTATCCATTCTTCGGCCTTCTTCTCAGTCCGATGATTGCGGGCGCTGCGATGAGCTTTAGTTCCGTTTCCGTAATCGCGAATGCGCTACGACTACGATCGATCAAACTGTAAACATCTTCGTAGTATCTGTTCAGCGCCAAAGGCGCTGTCTCATCCGTAGCCTGGGGCATCGTCCCAGGGATCCGATTTCCCGGCCAACCAAGCGCTGAAAGCGCGATTCAATCTAGTGGCTCGCCCAACTCGTGGCGGAAGTGAATCGCGCTTTCAGCGCTGGCGCCTTGGGGGGTTCTACGAATCCTGGGGCGCTGCCCCAGGTTCGCCACGGCGAATCAGTCCTATGGCGGACTTGAGATAAACGCCGCGCCTTTGGCGCTAAACACGTGCCATTCGTATCAAAGGCGTGTGGAAGGCCAGTATTTTGCTTCCCAGTTGCATGAACAGCACGATAAAATGCCGGCGCTACATCAATCTCAGCATTAGCTTCTATGACTGCACGACTCTCCGTTCAGCTATTGGCCGGGCTGCTTTGTGCACCGGTTGCACTGCTCGTTGCACAGGAACATCCACGGGCTCCCCAGCAATCGCAATCGCAACAATTGCCACAGACAAGAACAGCGGACTTAAGAGATTCATCGGCAGCTACTCCAAGAAATCCGCCGACAAGAAGTTTCACATGCCATATCAGCGTAAAAATCTCGTGCTCGACTTGATTAAGGTCCATGATGACCGGCTGTCCAACCTCGGCGCTGGCAAATATTTCGCCTGTGTCGATATGAAAGGCACCGACGGGAAAATCTATGACATCGATTTCTTTATGGCCGTACAGCCCGGCAAGCTGACCGTCACACAAACTTCCGTTCACAAAATCAACGGCAAACCGCTCTACAACTGGAAAGAAGACAAGGGCGTTTGGAAGAAAGTGCCCGTTTCGTAGACGCACCGCCAGACGAGAGGTCGCCCACAGCCCCTCTTATTAAGCGCCAACGGCGCAAATTCATGCGAGCCTGGGGCATGGCCCCAGGATACTGATGCCATTCATAATCAGCGCTGATAGCGCGATTCAAATCCCGCAATGACAAACCGGGAAATGACTCGCGCTTTCAGCGCTTTGGTCTCCTCATCACATCAAAACCTGGGGCGCTACCCCAGGCTAGCCAAGTGACGACCGCGCCTTCGGCGCTAATCACACGTAGCTATGGCCCTACGTGGCGGTCCGAGTGTACGTGCCACAGGCGCCTGGCTACAGTTGCTGCGATCCGACGATAGATTGTAGGGCAGGCGCTCCGCCTGCCAACCTCGGGGGGCTCGGCAAGCTTGCCCTACAACGATAAGCCTGACCGCCGACGTTTGCGACAGTCACAGACTGCCGCTACAGATGAACACAGAAATGCCGAAGGAATTTTTCATCACCACGGCGATCGATTACACGAACTCGCCGCCGCATGTCGGGCACGCTTACGAGAAGGTGCTGGCTGATGTAATCGCGCGTTATCACCGGCTCAAAGGCGAAAAGGTTTTCTTTCTGACTGGCGTCGATCAACACGGCCAGAAGGTCCAGCAATCAGCGGCGAAAGCCGGCATTCCCCCGGCTGAATTCGTCAAAGATATTACACAAAAGTTTATCGATCTCTGGGAAAAACTGGACGTGAAGTACGATGAGTGGGCGGAGACAACCAGTGAACGTCACAAGAAAGTCGTTCAAGGAATTTTGCAGCGCCTATTCGATGCAGGCCAAATCTACAAGGACAAACAAGCCGGTCACTACTCGGTTCGCCAGGAACAATTCTTAACCGACAAGGAACGTGGTCCCGACGGCGAATTCGGCCCGGAGTGGGGGGAGATCGAGTTTCGCGAAGAGGAAAATTACTACTTTAAGCTTGGCCAGCACAAAGAGTGGCTGCTTTCTTATCTCGACAATCGCAAAGACGCAGTCATTCCCGATTTTCGCCAGACAGAGTTGCACAATGCGGTCGAGAAAATAACCGGCGACCTTTGCATCTCCCGACCAAAATCACGGCTCGACTGGGGAATCGAGCTTCCGTTCGACAGAGATTTCGTCACTTACGTCTGGTTCGATGCCTTGACGAACTACATCAGTTTCGCTGGATACGATCCATCCCAATCAAACATCAAACATCAAACATCAAACTTTTTGGATAAGTGGCCCGCGCTGCAAATCATTGGTAAAGATATTCTCGTTCCCGCACACGGCATTTATTGGCTGATCATGCTCCATGCGATCGGATTCCCAGATGACCAAATGCCGCAATTACTCGTTCACGGCTGGTGGAATCTCGGCGGCGCGAAGATGAGCAAAAGCGAGGGGAACATCATTGATCCCTTCGTGCTCATCGATAAATACGGTGCTGATGCGCTGCGTTATTATTTGATGAGAGATATCACGATCGGCCAGGATGCGGACTTTTCTGAGGAGCGACTCGTTACTAGGTACAACTCAGATCTCGCAAACTCGCTCGGAAACCTTGTGAGTCGCACGCTAACCATGGCAGAAAAGTATTGCCAGAGGGCCGTGCATGTGCCGGAGAAAGATGTTATCTATAGAGATCCGGGAGCTGCCTACGAAGGACCGTTCCGACGACGCATCGAGGTCTTAGCTCACACGTACAAAGTTTCGTGCGAGGGTGATTCAACCAAATCTAGCGCGATGGATGTTGCCATTGCCATGATGCAACCTGTCGAGATTGCGGTTCAGTGTAATCGCTTCATCGAAGAGAAAGCGCCATGGAAATTGGCAAAGCACAAATCGCCACAAGCAGCCACCGAAATAAACGCTGTTCTTTACACTGTGGCTGAGACGCTTCGCATCATTGCGATTTTGATTTCGCCGATGCTACCAAAAGCGGCTGACGGAATTTTCGATCAGCTGAATTGGAGGATGGAATTAAGCGGAAAAGAAGAACGCTTTTCACTCACAGACGCAGAGTGGGGGAGATTGCCTGACGGACATTTTGTCGGCAAACCGGTGCCGCTATTCCCGCGGATCGAGATGGATAAATAACCACGAAGAGCACGAAGGCACACGAAATAGAATTTTGTTTTAATTCTTCGTGAGCTTCGTGTCCTTCGTGGTGATTGCTGGGGTCACTGAATCCGAGATGATTGCGGAGCGCATCGGAACTTGCGAAGCAGAGAATAGTAGAGCAGTTTACGTAGAGTTATGGCAAAGACTACGTATCCCACATTGTCCGTCAGCAAAGCGCAAAGCGGGTTGCCGAAGTTGTGCCGAGACAAGAAGGCGATCTTGATTACCACCCACGAAAAGCCCGTCAGCGTCCTGCTGCCGATCGAGGACTATGAGGCTCTGATTGAGACAATGGATTTATTGGCCAATCCAACGGCGATGCGGACGCTGCAAGCGGCAAAAGCGGGCAAACTTAGATATCGCCGCCTGAATTTGGGCGATGAGAATTTTGGCCTCTGACCAGGTGGCCGGATGGTTGCGCAATTTGCCGCCTGAACCGAAGCAGCGAGTGCGCACCGCGCTTAAAGGATTGGAGCGCTGGCAGGGAGACATCAAACCGCTTCGGGGTGAGTTGGAAGGTTTCTATCGGTTGCGTGTTGGTGGCTATCGCATCGTCTGTCGTATGATTGGCAGATCGCTAGTTCGACTGGAATACGCTGATACACACGACGTAGTTTATGAAGCGTTTCGCCAATTGCGTTTGCTAACCGAGATGGACGAATAGAGTTTAACCGAGGAACCTTCGTTTTCGCAGACGCGGAGTGGGGGAGATTGCCGGATAGGCATGTTGTTGCAAAACCGATGCCGTTATTCCCGCGGATCGAGACTGAATAATTCACCGGGACACGAAGCAACGAGGCGGAAACCGCCGTTAGGGGGTATCGCACAACCGCGCGAAAAGGTAGGGCGCGCAGTCCTCTGCGCGCCGTTTCGGATTCCCAAATCGGCGCGCACTGGAGTGGCGACCTCGCTCCAGTGCGTGGTAGCAAAGCTCGCTCCACCTTCCCGGAGCGTTCCAGGGGTCGTCTTCAATCGGCTGAGCAGGTTACCAGACCGAGGCTTACTTGCAAGCCTGGTTCAATCACAGGCAAAGCCGGTGCCGTTGTTCCCGAG
>QHPC01000005.1 GCA_003218915.1 Verrucomicrobiota bacterium | reverse complement strand
TTTATCCCGCTTTCAAGCTACGATCGGTTGCCTGAACCAGGTCAGCCGATTCGCATTCTCACACATCTGGCTGTTCGCGAAGACGCGCATCTGCTTTACGGATTCATGACGGCCGCGGAGCGCGATCTCTTTCGTTTGCTCGTCAACAATGTCAGCGGCATCGGGCCGAAGCTGGCGCTCGCAGTCCTTAGCGGAATGAGCGTAAATAATTTCAAGGCCGCAGTGGTGAACTCCGATGTGGTTGCAATTTCAAAAATCAGCGGCCTCGGAAAAAAAACAGCCGAGAGAATCATTTTGGAATTAAAAGACAAGCTCGGCGTGGCGGCAGCCTGGGAAGCAGCCAGTGCAGCGCATGCGCCTACGCCCGAGCAGGAGCAAGCCAACGAGGCTGTGCTCGCATTGATCGCGCTTGGCTACAAACAGATCGATGCGCACAAAGCAGTGCGCGACCTCCAGGAG
>QHPC01000006.1 GCA_003218915.1 Verrucomicrobiota bacterium | reverse complement strand
AGTGAAGTCACGGAAATATTTACAGCCACTGCATTGTGCGCTGCGAGGTCACGCAAAAGATCGATGTCGCGTGTAACCAGACGGTTCTTTGTAATGATAGCGACCGGGTTGCGAAATTTCGCGAGCACTTCGAGGCAGCCGCGGGTGACGCGCAGTTTTCGCTCGATGGGTTGATACGGATCGGTCACGCCGCTCAGCACAAGCGTCTGCGGCTGCCAACGCGGCGATTCCAATTCGGCGTGCAATAACTCTGGCGCATTTGTTTTCACCATGATCTTGCTTTCGAAATCAAGTCCGGCGGAAAAACCGAGATATTCGTGCGTTGGTCGCGCGTAACAATAGATGCATCCATGCTCACAACCTCGATAAGGATTCAGGCTTGTCTCAAACCCGACATCCGGACTGTTGTTCCGAGTGATAACCGATTTGGTTTCATCGCGGAAATATTGGGTTCCACGCCGTGGCCGTTCTTCCGTTTCAAGATCAACGTCGACAACGTCCGGGTCATTTAGATCGACATGCAGCTTCTCGAAGCGATTTGCCGGGCTCCAGGATGCGCCACGTCCGCGAATGGCTGCGCGGCTTTGCGGCGACTCGCTGACGACAGGCCTGAATTTCTTCACCATGTAATAAGTTCACATGAACATATCGCGATGTCGAGCAAATCTCGTCATTACTCTAACAGTCCATCGCTCCAGCACTCCATCAGTGAACCGCTGCGTTATTTCACTTGGCGTAATGGAGTAATGCGGTAATGAATTTGCGACCGCGAATGCGCGCCTGATCCGGAGGGGTGGCAGAGCGGTTGATTGCGCCGGTCTTGAAAACCGGAAGGCCGAAAGGTCTCGTGAGTTCGAATCTCACCCCCTCCGCGCTTTAAGTCCTATTCTTACTTTTGCTTGTACTCTTCGATTTTTAACGAGCGCGGTCCTGACGTGATCTGTGAACGCCGATCAGCGATCCGTGGTTACTGGGTTCGTGCGCGAAAAAACGCCAAACCAGGGCGGCACATAGAATCCCCAGCACTGCCGCGCACACAACATCGGACAAGTAATGCGCACCGAGGTACATTCGGGAGAACCCGATCAGAATTGGGATCGGCAAACAGGCGAGCCCGACACGGCGGCGTGCGAAAATTAAAACACCAAAGAACGCCGTCGAGGCAGCAACGTGACCAGAGGGAAATGCGTTGTATTTGGCGCTGAACCTGTTCCCAACTTCTTCCGTTCTTACAGACGGACGGGCGCGACCTGTTGCGATTTGAATGCCGCGCCCGATTACGCCGGCAATCGCGAGCGCCATTAACATCGACAAAAAAATGCGCATCCATTTTTTGCTGTGGCGTCGCCAGGCGATTCCTAAAAGGAGTAATCCAAGCGCAACGTGCGAAGGCCAGTCACCGAACCGGCTGACGTTGCGCATGAAGTTGCGCATCATGGGGCTTTGATGCTGCGCCATGAAATCACGCACTGCACCGTCGAAATGAAATGCAATTGCGATCGCTATCGCTGCAATGACGATTCCGATCACCCAATAAAAAACGGCGGCACGCTTCACAATAAAGTTCCCGTCAGTTTTAGCGGGCGTTATTTTGAGCGCGCTCTTGAAATCCGCAATACGCAATTCTGTCCTTCTGTTTTTCGGCTCGGTCCTTTTCCATCTGGCCGGTACATGGAGCTTGCCGCTGATCGATCGCGACGAGCCGCGTTTCGCGGAGGCATCACGGGAAATGATCCAGCGCGCAGATTACGTGGTTCCTTACTTCAACAATCAGCTACGACTCGACAAGCCTCCCCTCGCCTATTGGGCACAAGTGGCAAGCTACCGGATCTTTGGTGAAAACGATTTCAGCGCGCGTTTTCCATCTGCGATCGCAGCCGCCTTGACGGCATTGGTGATCGTTGCCTGGGGCTACCGCATTGGCGCGGCCCCAGTTGGCTGGTGGGCGGCGATCATTTTCACGCTGTCGCTACAGACTTTTGTTCATGCAAAAGCCGCCGTCGCCGATATGTGGCTCGTATTGTTTATGACGTTGGCGCATTGGGCCGGATATGAGCTCATTTGCCGGAGGCAAACGTCAAACTCCGATAAATCGCGAGCAGACGCTCCACGCCCAACGTCCAACATCCAACGGAGATGGTGGTGGATATTTTACCTCTCGCTGGCGCTCGGTTTTCTAGCGAAAGGACCGATCGCATGGATCCCGCTGCTCACTGTTGGGGCGGCAATTATCCGTACGCGAGATTGGCAGTTGGGCCGGAATTTCAAATTCCTGCGTGGAATTTTGCTGATGCTTGCAGTTGTTGCGCTCTGGGGAATCCGAGCGCTGATTCAGACTCACGGCGAATTCTTCGCGATTGGAATCGGGCGGCATGTCATTGGCCGGTCGCTGGCCACGATGGAAGGTCACGGCGCGAGTTCATTTGGAGTGTATCTACTGCTTTTGCCGTTCTACTTTGTGACAGTCTTCGTCAGTTTTTTCCCCTGGTCGATCAAGTTGCCGTGGTTGATCCGGCAATTGTGGAGACAAAAGAAGAACAGGATCAGCGACCCCGGCTACAGCGGGAACAAAATCGATAACTATCTCCTCACAGGCGTCGCGATCATTTTTGTGATCTTCACACTGGTTAGCACCAAGCTGCCCCATTATACCCTGCCGGCCTTTCCTTTGCTCGCGCTCTTGCTTGCGCGGCATTGGCAAGGAGCAGCGACTGTTAGAAATCACGGCTCCTCGTTTCGAACCGTCGCTACCAGTGCGGCGTGTGTCTGGATCGCGATTGCTTTGGTGGTTCCCCCTGTCGTTGCGCGGTTTTTTCCCGCCTACCGGCTTTTTCGGGAATCACGCGCGTATTTGCAGCCGAACATGCAATTTGCCTCCGTCGAATTCGAGGAACCAAGCGTGGTCTGGTATTTTCGCTCGCGCGTGCAAGGTTTTCTCACGCGGCTCAACAAAAAGAATGCAGTCGACTTCATGTCCAAGCCCGGTTCGCGTTTTGTAATTGTGCCAACTTCACTAATGCAGACGCTTTTTCCGAATCATCCTCAAGATTGGAAATCTCTTTCAACACGCGGCTTCAACATCGCAAAAGGCAAACAGGTTGATCTTACGCTCGTGCTAAAGCCGGAGTGAAGCACATTGACGATTCAACGGTTTAACGATTTAACGTGATCACTTTCCTCCATGGCAAACTGGTGAGCGC
>QHPC01000004.1 GCA_003218915.1 Verrucomicrobiota bacterium | reverse complement strand
CCGCTCCGCTGTCGTATCTGTGTCTCTCTCTGACATGTCTCTTTGCCCAAGGTTTCCTTTGCGGCGCCTGGTTCTGAGTGCCACCGCAGAACCTCTCTGCGGTTACCTAAAGGGTTCGCGACCGCTTTAGGTAGCGGCCGTAAACTGTTCTTGGCATTGTTAAATCGCGGCAACCTCCTTAGCTTTTTTACTTGCTCGGGCATCCGATTTTGTAGTGGAGATGCATAAGGCGAGAACCGAAGCAGCAGCTGCATCCGAACTGTCCATCGCGACTACAGGCTTCCGGACTTAATCGCACTCACTGCGAGCAGTCGTCAGTGAAGCTTGAAATCTCGCGCTCGGAAAAACAAATATGCGAATTGCACAGGTTGCGCCACTGATCGAGAGCGTGCCTCCAAAACATTATGGAGGGACGGAACGGATCGTCTCTTATCTCGCTGAGGAATTGGTTCGCTCCGGCCACGATGTAACTCTGTTCGGGAGCGGCGACTCAGTGACAAGCGCGCGGCTAATTGCGCCGACGCAGCGCTCACTTCGTAAAAACGAGCGCTGCACGGATCCCATGGCACGGGAACTCGTGCTGATAGATCATGTCGTCGAGCACGCCCGCGAATTCGATGTGATTCACTTCCATACGGGCTATCTTCATTTTCCAGTCTCCCAGCATTTACCCGTTCCCCACCTGACCACGCTACACGGCCGGCTCGACATTCCAGATCTCGTCCCGCTTTATGAACGGTTCCGAGATATACCACTCATCTCGATTTCGGATGCCCAACGAGAGCCTTTGGCCTGGGCGAACTGGCAAGCAACCATTTATCATGGATTGCCGAAGACACTATTCCAGTTTCGGTCCGATCCAGGAGATTACCTGGCGTTCCTAGGACGGGTTTCGGTAGAAAAGCGAGTCGATCGAGCGATCGAAATCGCCAAGCGCGCAGGAATGCGGCTTAAGATTGCCGCCAAGGTTGATCGAGCTGATCGGCGGTATTTCAAACGCGTAATAGAACCCCTATTGCATGAGTCCCACGTTGAATGGGTCGGCGAAATAAGCGACCAAAAGAAGGACGAGTTTTTGGGAAGTGCATACGCATTGCTCTTTCCGATTGATTGGCCGGAGCCGTTTGGGCTCGTCATGATTGAGGCCATGGCCTGCGGGACACCAGTAATTGCGTATGACCATGGATCGGTTCCCGAGGTGTTAGAAAACGGAGTTAATGGCTTCGTTGTCAAAGACCTGGAAGAAGCCACGCGAGCAATCGAACGTGTTTCTGATCTAAGTCGCACGTGTTGTCGGGAAGTTTTTGAAAAGCGCTTCACAGCAACCCGAATGGCGATTGATTACGTGAAGTTGTACACCCGTATGGTTGACGGTCGTATGAGAGGGCTGAAACCGCCGCATGGAATCGTAGTGGCGCGGTCTCACCGGCGCGCAGGTCATACCAGGCATCTGAGATAAAAGCAAAACGGAGCGAAAGCTATCCGAAATTTAGGGTTACTGCCTAAGGCAGCATTCGTCGTTCCCGTGTTAAGAATGTCGCGAACGTCGACGCGACTTAACTCACGCGCGCCCTGAAGAATTCCTGAAATAGAGACACGCGATTCTACATTCAGCGGCGTTTCTCTTTAGTTGCCGTGCTCAGAAACAGGCGGCAATAAATATCAGGAAGTGAAATATAAAGGCTAAGAAAGGAAAGAAGTGATTATGAAGCTGGATACATTACAAAAACTTTACA
Source organism: Verrucomicrobiota bacterium (assembly GCA_003218915.1). Taxonomy (GTDB): domain Bacteria; phylum Verrucomicrobiota; class Verrucomicrobiia; order Chthoniobacterales; family UBA10450; genus Udaeobacter. The sequence continues at coordinate 8,303 of QHPC01000004.1, read as the reverse complement.
CCGACGAACTGCGCGATCTTTATAACGCGGAGCATCAATTATTGAAAGCCTTGCCAAAAATGGCTAAAGCTGCCTCGTCGGAGGAATTGAAGGGCGCTTTCGAAAAACACTTGGAACAGACCAAGTCTCACGTGAAGCGTCTTGAACAAGTCTTCAAAGAGCTTGACGAAAACCCAAAGGGTAAGACATGCCGTGCTATGAAAGGACTTATCGAGGAAGGATCCGAAATTTTGCAGCAAGACGGCGAGGAATCCATACTCGATGCCGGTATCATTGTTGCGGCGCAAAAAGTCGAACACTATGAGATCGCCAGTTATGGCAGTGTTCGCACTTTTGCTCATCTACTCGGCCAAAACAAGGCTGCAGAACTTCTGCAAACTACTCTGGATGAAGAATCGGAAACAAATGAGCTTCTCAACAGGTTGGCCAAAAGCACCATAAATCCGGAAGCACTCATGGAAACTGAGCTAGTCGGCGCAGGTTCAAGTCAATGACTAACTGCCATTCGAAAGGCATGGTGCTAGAAGTGCAGAATAGGTCCAACATCCTTAGGATAAATACCGACGTTCCCAGGAAGCGCAGAAGTCTCGTAAGGGTCACTTTAGGGCGAAATTTATCAGTCCAAACCGCCTTTCTAAGGCGATTTCAAGAAAGCCAAGGCCTATCGCTAACTACGTAAAGGCCAGTCAGAAGTCAGTAACATAACAATGAAAGGTACTATGGAAGCACAACAGAATCCGCGTCAACAGCGGGAACGCGAGAAACAAGGCGGTGGTGGCGGCCAAGAGCGTGGCGGCGGTCAACAAGGCGGTGGCCAGCAAAGCGGACGGTAGGCCTTGTTCGTTGAGTTAAGGAGCGGCGGGAGGTGACTCCCGCCGCTTTCTCTTTGCGTCTGTGGCTAGATGATTACCTCTGATGGGCAAGTTGTGTAGCTAAGCCTTGATGCTGATAGCAAATGTCTAACAGAAATCCCTAGGCGGTTTGCTGATTCGCAGCCTGATTGTAGATCGAGGGACGCGCAGCGTTAATGGTGAATTCGATTCCCCCTTAAAGGAGGTGAGACCATGTTAGGCTGGGCTGTTACGTTTTTAATCATTGCGCTGGTGGCAGCCGTGCTTGGATTTGGCGGGATCGCTGCCGCTTCGGCGGGGATCGCGAAGTTGTTGTTCTTCATATTCCTGGTGATGTGCGTGATCTTTTTCATCTTTGGATGGAGAGGCAGAGGCGTCCCATAACCGGGAGGAGGGTTCTTAGCAGGTAGGCGGGCTCGCAGCTCGCGGTTGCGCAATCTTGTCGGAGCTGTGTCCGACAGGATGGTGCGAGCTTTTATCCTGTGCAGCTCCTCAATGTCAGGAAAAACAGCAATATCGGAACGAGAAAAGCGAGCCAGAGTAGAATGCGAACTGCGATTTCACGTTTGGTGTGACGTAGAGTCGGCTTCACTGTTCAACTTAGCTGACTCATGGTGGATATCCCTTTGGCTTTGTAACCTCCGCGTGTTCCCAAGCTATTACCGGAAATCCATTTCGATTTACCGCGTTCCTTTTGAAGGCGGAGCAGAGTCTCGTATTTTACTGTGCTTTGGCAGGATCCAGCTGGTCATTCGCGTCGATTTACCCAGGCAAACTGCGTCCTTCCTGTTCCATGGTCGAGAGAACAGAAAGGACGCGAGGGAGACAAGCGAGACTGGCTTTTACCCTTAATCCTCGTCAAGAACCACCCGATCCACCATCATGTTATCGCCCGTCCCGACGTAGTGAACCCGGACGGGAATACCGACTCTAACTCTCGTTCTTACGGCGTCTTCGTCCAGGATTTTGCCACTTCGCGTCACATAGGTGACCGTTTTTCCGAAGTGGTAAGTCCGTGGGCCGCTGGTTTCTCTGAGTACGATTGTGCTTCCAGGAGTGTACTCGGTGATCGTGCCGTTGCCTTCCGTTGTAGTCGTCGTAGTGGTAGTCTCTGAGACCTGCGCCCACGCGAACGGAGCCACAACTGCCAAGGCTATACTCGTAATGCGTTTTTCATTATATTCTGTCCCTTTCGTTCTTTTCTGCGGACAATCACTCCCGCTGCGAGCCCTCGTCGCTGGCGGAGAGTGATGCCCGCTTTACACATCCTGGAATCGGGCGCGCTCCGTTGTTTGGTTGTTAAAAGAACGGACTTACTTATTTCCGCACGCTGTGGTTTCGTAGCTGTTGTATCCAGCGTTTTAAATCCCGCAGGGACATGAAATTGACGATTCGTTGCGCGGGAAGTTTCGCCCGCAATGCAGTAGCGAGGCCAAGCTCAATAAACCCCAATTGCCAGGGGTGATGTGCATCCATGCCTAACGAGATAAGCGCTCCATGCTCGCGCGCGACCTTGAGTAAGTCGATACTCAGGTCCTGTCGATCCGGGTAACAATCAATTTCCAATGCCTTACCGAGTCTGGCAGCTTCGGCGAAAACACGTGGCCAGTCTGCTTTCAGACCAAGGCGATAATTATAGATGCGGCCACGCGGATGGCCGAGAATGTGAATATTGGGGTTGCGTAACGCTGCAAGGTAACGCTCGGTTTGATCCTCAACTATCCGCAAAGAAGAGTGAAACGATCCCAATACCACATCCAAGGGCCGACAGCGACTGCGGAGACATGTCGCCTTCGCCCCGCCTGTTCAGGTTCATCTCGATAGAACGAAGCACTACCAAGCTTTTGCCGGATCTTCGAAGTAACCCATTGAGCTTCAAGATTTCGTTTCCTTGTCTCTTCAATGCGCGTTCGTTGATACCGCCGGCAATTTTTAAGCCTTGTGAGTGATCAGTGATCGCAATGTATTCATACGACCTCTCCGTTGCGGCATCGGCCATTTCGGCGATGGTGCCTGATCCATCGCTCCAGCGCGTATGCATCTGCAGATCGCCGCGCAGCCTCGTTAACCACGCGGGCTTGATCGCGAGTAACCGCCTTGCGTCGGCCAGCGAGATGAAGTCGCTGCGAATTGGGGGAGTTCTTTTGGACACGTGAGGAGGCTTATCAAGCCAGCGCCGAATTTGCTTCTCAATAAATGGGCCAATTGCTCGCAGCTCGGTCAGCGATCTGTTCTGCGCTGCAACTTGAGCTGCCTCTTCCGGCCAGAGAAAAGCGCTGCGAGCGGCTCGGCGAAACGCTCGCGAGAGAATACCGCTCTCGCGCTCAGCCTGTCGGGCAAGCAACTCCGCAATCTCCGTATTCGAGAGCACATCTGAAAATCGATTCCGATCGGAAGTTCAGCGGCTTTCAGAAAACGATCGGGTCGGATCAACAGCATTGTTGCACCCATTTCTTCGCCGGATGCGATTTTAATAGTGATGGCCGAGACGGCGGAGGAAATTTCACAGAGCCCCGAAATTCGTAAGGAACTCCAACGAGCTACTGGAGAAAAACGTTCCGAGAGAGTCAAGGCGCGCGGCAGAGACAAGTTCTGGTTCATCATACAGGCACTTCTCTTGCTGGGTTGCATCGCGGTGTACTTTCTCGTCGGTTCTAGGGTGATTCCGTTGCCGCAGGCGAGTGCCGGTGTCGTCATGCGAATTTTGCGCGGCGCAGCGCTAATCGTGATCCTTCTGGCCATCGCGCGAGTGATTTCCGTGTATGCGCTTGGCCGGATCGAGGACTCTTCTACTCGTTTCACCCTTCAGCGTGTGATGCATCTGGTTGTCGCGCTTGTTATCATGGTCATCGCCATATCCATCATTTTCGTCAATTGGTATGGAGCGCTTGCCGCGCTCGGCATAGGCTCAATTATCATCGGCTTGGCTGTTCAAACGCCGATGAAAAGCTTCATCGCCTGGATTTACATTCTCGTTCGTCAGCCTTTCCGAGTAGGTGATCGCATACAAATTGGTGAAGCCACTGGCGACGTAATCGACGTTGGATATCTCGATACCACTCTGTGGGAATTCGGCGGCAAATATCTGTCCGGCGATCATCCGAGCGGGCGCTTAATCAAGTTTCCGAATGAGAAAGTGCTCGACGAGATCATTTATAATTATTCATGGGCGCTTTTTCCGTACGTTTGGAATGAGATTAAGTTTTATGTGGCTTTTAACGCTGACTTGGAGTTCATCGCCAGGACAATGCAAAAAGTTGTGGAGGAGGAGTTGGGCGAGGAAATGATGAAACGTGTGGAAACCTTTCGTGATTTGCTCGCTCGTACGCCTGTCGATGAACTGGAAGTGCGCGAGCGGCCCCGCGTTATTTTTCGCGTGAATGAAAATACCTGGCTGGAAGCTATAGTCCGTTACCTTGTCGCACCGCGTGAATCAGGCCGTGTCAAAACGCGCTTGATCAAAAAACTTCTCGCCGCGCTTAACACGGCACCCGAAAAGGTGATGTTTCCGGCAGGGGCGAATCGTTAATTCTTTGCCTCGTAGCGGGCTACCAGGTCCGGCGAATCAGCCAAACTTTCGATTTGCCGCACAATGGCGCTTCCAGTGACGGCAGCGTCCGCAAAACGCCAGACCTGGCGGACCTGCTCCGCCGTTGAGATACCGAACCCAACAGCGATGGGCAGGTCACTGGCCGCTCGCGCACGTTTTACGAGAGATTCGGCGTCACGCGGTATTTCATTTCGCTCGCCGGTAACGCCGGAGCGTGAAACAGCGTAAATGAATCCACTCGCCAGCTGAGCGATGCGTGCTAGCCGGTCGTTCGAAGTTGTGGGTGCAACGAGAAAGATTAGCTCTATGCCGTGGTCGTGAAATGCTGTAATCCAAGGCCCTCCTTCTTCAGGAATTAGATCGGTTATGAGCACTGCATCGACGCCAGTTCGCTTGGCCTCTTCTGCCAGCTGATCTTTGCCGAATTTCAACAGGGGATTGAGATAACTGAAGAGCACAATGGGTACCTCGATGTGCTGCTTAACGTTCGAAACACATCTCAGCACGTCGGAAAGTGTCACACCTTTTCGCAGCGCGCGCTCAGATGCGCGCTGAATCACTTCTCCATCGGCAACCGGATCGCTGAACGGGACACCGAGCTCAATGATGTCTGCGCCAGCCGCCGCCAGTTCAATCAGCAGCAGTTCGGTGGTTACCAGATCCGGATCGCCTGCCGTGATAAACGGGATGAATCCGCCGCGTGCGGTGTGCTTGAGCTCCGCAAATGTGTCGCGTATCCGACTCATTGCGGCTGCAAACCTGCAACGAGTTGGACATCTTTGTCGCCGCGGCCCGACAGATTGATGATGATAACCTCATCTCGTGACAACTCGTGTGCGACACGAATCGCCGGCATGATAGCATGTGAAGTCTCCAGCGCGGGAATAATGCCTTCCAATCTGGCGCAAAGTCGAAACCCTTCGAGCGCCTCGGCGTCGCTTGCCCGGATGTACTCGGCTCGTCCGCTATTGTGAAGAAATGCATGTTCAGGGCCGATCGCTGAGTAGTCTAGGCCAGCTGATATCGAATGAGTGGTCGCAATCTGGCCGTTGGTATCCTGAAGCACGTAGGACATCGTGCCTTGCAGGACGCCGACCTGCCCGCCGCCACTGGCCGTTCCACTGTGAAATCTCGCGGCGTGTTCGCCTAACGAATCTCCTCGTCCTCCTGCTTCTACGCCGATTAATCGAACCTGTTCATCTGCAATGAAAGGATGAAACAAACCGATCGCGTTCGAGCCACCACCCACGCACGCGATCAGCGCGCGCGGTAATTTTCCAGTCACAGACAAAATCTCTTCGCGCGCTTCCCGTCCAATTACGCTTTGGAACTGCCGTACCATAAGTGGATACGGATGCGGACCGAGCGCGCTGCCGAGGAGATAGTAAGTATCATCCACGTTTGTTACCCAATCGCGCAGCGCTTCGTTGATTGCGTCCTTTAAGGTGCGCGTGCCGGCATTCACGGTGATCACTTCAGCGCCGAGCAATCGCATTCGGAAGACATTGAGCGCTTGTCGCCGGACGTCTTCTGCTCCCATGTAGACGACGCAATGCAATCCGAACAACGCGCAAACCGTCGCGGTTGCGACGCCGTGCTGGCCTGCCCCCGTCTCAGCGATGACGCGACGTTTGCCCATTCGACGCGCAAGCAGCGCTTGTCCCACGGCGTTATTAATTTTGTGCGCGCCGGTGTGCAAAAGATCTTCACGCTTTAGATAGATTTGCGCTCCTCCGGCGTGAGCGGTTAGCCGCCGCGCGTGAAACAGGGGCGTTGGCCTGCCACAGTAATCGCGCAACAGTTGATTGCATTCGCCCCAGAAATTCGGGTCCTGTCTCGCGCGCATGAATTCGTTAGTCAGTTCGTCTAGCGGCGCTACCAATGTTTCCGGAACGTAGCGGCCGCCAAACTCGCCCCAATGTCCGTGCTCGTCTGGTTCGCTCCTTGTAATCGGCGATTTTTGCATCGGAGTTATGAAGAGGGGACAGCGTTCATCGAAGAATTGGCTGTTCGTACCGCGGCAACGAAATCTGCGAGTGCGCGATGATTTTTCACTCCTGGCGCGCTTTCAACTCCGCTACAAACGTCAACGGCGTGAGGCCCCACAGTTGCGATTGCTTGCGCGACATTTTGGTCGGTCAAGCCGCCTGAGAGAATCAGGAACCGCGCGAAGAAACGAGCCGCGCGCGCCGCCAGCCAGTCACAGGTAAGGCCCGTTCCTCCGCGGAGATTCGGGTGATGCGCGTCGACCAGCGCGTCACAGTCGGTAAATAAAGACACCTCTTCGGGCTGGAATCGAGCGTCAGTGGAAAAAGCTCGGATGACACGAAATTCACGGGTCAATTCGCCGCAGATTGCCGGTGATGTGACTCCATGTAATTGAATGCATCGGATAGCGGCCACATCCGCGACGTCCCGAATTTCATCGACACTCGCATTCACAAAGACACCGACTGCACACGATTCGGGTGACATCGCTTCGATGATTTGGCGTGCAGCCTTTGGCTCAATGTAGCGTGGACTTTGTGGGTAGAAGTTGAACCCAATCATATCGGCGCCGAGTTCAGCGCACGCGCGAGCGTCTTTCACATTGGTGACACCACAAATTTTGATTCGCATCCGGGTCATGGTTGGCGAGTTGCAGGTAGCGCGACTTCTCGATCCTCGGCAGCAGCTATCAAATTACGCAGAGCTGTTTCCGGATTGCTCGCACGCATCAACGCTTCGCCAATTAGAAATCCGCGGAATCCGAGTTTACGCAGGCGAAGCAGTGCATCCGGACTTTGCAATCCGCCATTCAAGGCGCGGCGTAATTCTTCCGATGTGTGCACTTCGACAAGCGCGTCGAGTCCAAGTTCATCCTCGGCGATTTTGCGCAATTCGCCTAACGAACTGTCGTCCAACGCAGCTGCAATTAGAAGCACGGCATCAGCTCCAGCAGCTGCTGCTTGGTAGATTTGGATTGGATCAATGGTGAAATCTTTGCGTAAAAGCGGCAAATCTGTGTTGGAGCGAATCGTGATAAGATCATCGATAAAGCCGCCAAAGTAATCGTGGTCGGTCAGAACGGAAATCGCGCAGGCGCCGCCGCGTTTGTAGCAATGAGCAACCTGACTCGCCGAGAGATCGTCACGAATGATTCCGGCGGAAGGCGATCTGCGTTTGAATTCCGCGATGATCTTTAGTCGTGGTGAGTCCGACGTCAGCGCTCGTAGCAGACGATTTGGCTTGGCGTTCTTTCGAACTTCCAATGCGCACTCGCGAAAATTCTGTGAAGCGGGATCCGCTCGAAGCTGCGCCATGGCCTTTCGTTTTCGATCCAAGATTTGAGAGAAAATGTTTTTGATCATGGGCTTCGATTTGTTTCCCGGACCAGCACATTCAACTTCGATACCGCTTTTCCGCTATCGATGCTTTCACGAGCCAGGCTTGCTGCTGATCGCAGATCCGGTGCAACGCCCGCGAGGTGGAGCGCAGCCGCGGCGTTCGCGATGACCAAGTCCCGGGCCGCAGTTATTGTCTTCGTCTTCACGCCTTTCAAAATCGCGCGGATCAGTTGTGCGTTTTCCTGCGGCGCCTTCGCACGAAATCCGTCGAAGTGTTGCCGTTGCAATCCAAAGTCTTCAGGCGACACCGTGAATGTTTCCACTTCCCCGGTGGACGAACAGGCGGCGACGTGCGTTTCGTCCGCAATTGTTATTTCATCCAACCCATCGGCGCCATGGACAACCCATGCCTTCTCAACGCCGAGACGAGCAAGGGCTGACGCGATGCGTTCAAGTAGTGAAAGGTGCCAGACCCCCACGATCTGAAAGGGTGCCCGCGCGGGATTTGTCAGGGGACCGAGCAAATTGAACGTGGTGTGCAGCCCGAGGTCACGGCGCACATGCGCGACGCGGGCT
>QHPC01000172.1:21536-22330 GCA_003218915.1 Verrucomicrobiota bacterium | reverse complement strand
AACTTATGCCCAATCACGTAGGCCGCGATTTTCGCTGTAAGCGGTAAAGGAAATCTCATTGGAGCGAGGATAGTATCAGGACCTTCTTGAGTGTCAACGATGCGGCTGAAGCGCCGGCTTTGTTAATTGAATCGACTCTGGCGCCTTATTTGGACTCTGGCCGCTCGCAAAATAGCCGGTCGTTACCTAAAATACAAATAAATACGCGACTGCGAACGACTTTTGTGGTTTAATAAGACGCAAGGCAGTCTCCAAAACAAACTACAAAAAGGCACAGAGTATGAAACCATTATTGTTAGCAGTACTCGCCGCAGGCCTGATTGGCTGCGCAGAACAGTATGCGCCTCCGTCAGCGACGACAGGCTACACCTATTCCCGTTATTCTACTACCGCGGAAGTATGGGGCTATCGTAACCCCGCCTATCGCGATTGGACCACGGCCCAATTGCAGAAGCGCCGTATCGAGCTCTACGGGATGACGACACTCACCACGAATCGTAATGGTGTCCCTGCTTATATCTATCACGGGCAAGCCCAGCCTGCACAAGACGAGGCCAAGCAAATCGAAGTTGAACTGAATTGGCGCTATCAGCATGGTGATAAGAGCGCGGAATTGCAGGAATTCTGGCCATCATCGCGCAGGCACATTGCCAGCGGCAACCTACGTGACACAATTTTTTAACGCCGAATAAATATCGGATTGGTGAAATCCGGCGAGATGCCAGCGCCGGGAGCCTTGTTTAGAGCCTAGCTTGTCGTTACAGCACAGTCAGGCCGGCGTGTTCCAGCCGCGA
>QHPC01000172.1:0-21518 GCA_003218915.1 Verrucomicrobiota bacterium | reverse complement strand
ATTCCAGAACGCCAGTGCGACCAAGGCTAGATTAACCAGCAGAGAGGCGAGCGTGAACAATATGCCCACTGTATCGACTAGAACGAGCAGGGCGGTAAGCAACGCCGGCCCGGCGATCAACGGCATCCCAAGCGGCACGATTCCGAATTCATCGCTGCCTCCGTGGCTGGACGGCCCAACATTGAGCAACTCGCGCCCTGCCAGAGCAAGTAGAATAAGACCACCGGCGACTTGAAAGTCTGCATCGGTAATTCCAAGCGCGTCGAAAATAATCTGCCCGAGAAAAACAAATCCGATCGCTACGCAGAACGCTGTGAAGATTCCGAGAGCCGCCTGGCGTTTGCGCTGCTCCGGCGAAGCGCTGGACGCGAGTCCCATGAAGATCGCGACAAGTCCGATTGGATCGATGGCGACAAAGACTGGAATGAAAGCGACGAAAAATTTCTGAATCATCTTGACCCAAATAACTATTGTAGGCTTTGGGCCACAGGTGAACACAGATCAAGCACAGATTCATCACAATTCCTGCGCTACGCCGGCAAACATCTGGACGAATCTGCGGCTCATCGCTTTGTTGCTTGTTTTTCTGGAATGTGAAATTTCCGCGGCCGAACTTAAAAACATCGACGCCTTTCAGGCGGCTGCCGCAGAAGCCAATCGTGTCTTGACTATTCCCGATTGGGAACAGACACCGGATGCACTCACGGCTTCGATCATGAAAGCGATTGCGAAAGGCGACGCGGCACTCGATCAGATCGGCTCGCAGAATCTTGAACACGTAACATTCGAAAGCAGCCTGGCCGCGCTGGAGAATCTGCGGGCCGATGTGAGCGTGGTTGCAAATCGCGCCACGACGATCAGCGAAACAAATCCTGATCCGCTTATGCGCGCTGTGGCTCAGAGCGCACTGAAAAAATTTCAGAAATGGAACGTTGGCATCGACTACCGCGAAGACGTTTTCAAAGCCATCAAAGCATTCGCGGCGAAAAAGCCGAACTTGAGCGGCGAAGACGAAAGCTTATTGAGCGAGACGCTGCGTGATTTCCGCCGCGCTGGGATGGAATTGCCGGCTGAGAAGCGAAAAGAAATTGAGCGGCTTCGGCGAAAGCTCTCAGAATTGGCCGCCGAATTCGAAGCGAATATTCTCGCTGCAAAGGCGCGGGTGGTTTTCACGAGAGAGGAACTCGAAGGCGTTTCCGACAATTTTCTTTCATCACCCGGAATCAAAATCGACAACGATCGTTATCAGGTGATGGCCGATTCGATGTGGCAATACAACACTGTCGAGGAGAATGCCCGGAGCGAGGCGACGCGCAAAAAGCTTTACATCGCGCACGATTCGCTCGCTAAAGCGAAAAATTTGCCTGTCGTGAACCAGATGCTCGCGCTGCGCAACCAAATTGCGTTGCGCCTTGGCTACAAATCATGGGCCGATTATCAAGCGGAAATCCGGATGGCGAAAAACGCCGCCAACGCGCAAGCGTACATCGACAAACTCATCACCGGGATTCAACCGAAGTTCGACGTTGAATTGCACGAGTTGCAACAAATGAAGACCTCCGACACGAACGATCCCAACGCCAAGGTAGACATCTGGGATTGGCGCTATTACTCGAACCAGCTCGCCAAACAAAAATTCGCTCTCGATAAAGAAGCGCTGCGAAATTTTTTTCCGCTTCAGCAAACGCTTGATGGCATGTTCTCGATCTTCGGCCGCGTGTTCGGTCTGCGTTTCGAGGAGATCAAGCCGCCGTTCAAATGGACGGACGATCTGCGGCTTTACATCGTTTCCGACATGGCGAGCAATGCCTCGAACGGTCTCTTGTATCTCGATCTGTTCCCGCGCGACGGAAAAACCAGTGGTGGTGGCGAATCCGAGATCGTAAATGGTCGCCGCTTGAACGATGGAAAATATCAAGCGCCCGTCGCCGCGGTGATTCTCAATTTCCCACCGTCGACCAAAAACAAACCGTCACTGCTGAGTCATTCCGAAGTCGAAATTCTTTTTCACGAACTCGGTCACGCGCTCCATTCCATTGTGACCCGGGCGAATTATGCGCGCTTCGCCGGGACGCACGTGCCAGTCGATTTCGTCGAAGCGCCATCGCAAATGTTGCAAAATTGGATTTGGGATAAGCGGGTGCTCGACACCTTTGCAGCCGACTATCGTGATCCTTCAAGGGAAATTCCCAGCGATCTAATCAAAAGGATGAACGACGCCAAGCTCGCCACAGCGGGAATGTTTTATCGGCGACAGTTTGCGTTTGCCGATGTCGATCTTGCGCTGCACGGACCACACCCGTCCAATCAACCCTACGATTGCGTTGCCATCTCGAATCCGATCTTCGAACGAATATTTCTACCGATCGATCGGCAAACGAGTTTCATTTCCAGTTTTCGCGGGTTCGATGGTTACGATGCCGGTTATTACGGCTACGCCTGGGCCGATGCGATCGCAGCCGACATGGCAACGGTGTTTGAAAAATCAAAGAATGGCTTTCTCGATAAACAGGCTGGAATGAAATTACGTCGCGAAATTTACGAGCCAGGCGATTCGCGCGACGTCAACGTTTCCATTGAGAAGTTCCTGGACCGCAAACAATCGATCCAACCGTTCTTGAACAAGCTGGAGATTCCCGCACGCTGACTCCGAGCAGCACAGACATACTGCCGCGCCGCCCAGTGCTTGCCTTTTGAAAGCCGCTACCGATGTTGCACGACTCTAACCATTCTATGAAACCCGCATCTCTCTGTCTGCTATTCATTTTTGCCGTCGCCAACTTTTCCGCCGCTGAACTAAAAACTGTCAATGACTTTCGAGCTGCGGCCGCGAAGGCCAATGCTGTCTTGACGATTCCGGATTGGGAGCAAACGCCGAAAGCGGTCGAGGCGATGATGAACGATGCCATCGCAAAGGCGAACACGGCACTCGATCAAATCGGCTCGCAGGATCTGAAAAAGGTTACATTTAAGAGCACCGTCGTCGCACTCGATGATCTCACTTACCAGGCCGGACTTGCTGCGAACAGGGCTACGATCATCAAAGAGACAAATACCAAACCAGAGATGCGCGCCGCTGCTGAGAACGCCATAAAGACGTTTCAAGACTGGGCTGTGGGCGTTGATTATCGAGAGGATGTTTACAAGGCAATCAAAGCTTTTGCTGACACCCACCCCAAGCTTTCGGGTGAAGATGAAAAACTGCTAAACGAAACATTGCGCGATTATCGCCGTGCCGGACTGGATCTTCCGCCGGATCAGCGCAAAGAGGTTGAGCAGTTGCGGAAGGAATTGTCCAAACTCGGAACTGACTTCGACACAAACATTGTGAAGGCCAACGCGCCGGTGATCTTCACAAAGGCCGATTTGAGTGGACTGCCAGAAAGCTTCTTCGCTTCGCCCGGCTTTAGGACAGGAGACGATGCCTACACCGTGATGGCAAATGTCACGTGGCAATTTAATACCGTCGAGGAAAACGCTAAGAGCGAAGCGACGCGCAAACAGCTTTACGTCATTCGCGACACCCTGGCCAAGGATGCAAACGTTCTCGTTCTCAACCAAATGCTCGCGCTTCGGAACCAGATTGCCCTGCGGCTCGGTTACAAATCGTGGGACGACTATCAAACCGAAGTCAAAATGGCCAAGACAGGTGCGAACGCCGAGAAATACATTGGCGATCTGGTCACGGGAATTCAGCCCAAGTTTGAGAGCGAAGTGGCGGAATTACAAAAGTTGAAGGCCGCTGAGCCGTCGATAAGGAAGCGTTGCGCGTATTTTTCCCGTTCCAAAGGGTACTCGATGGCATGTTCAACATTTATCAGAGCATTTTTGGTCTAAAATTCGAAAAGATCACCGCGCCTTACAAATGGATCGACGATCTCCAGCTTTATATGGTGACCGATTCCTCCACGGGCGAGCCGCTGGGGATGTTCTATCTCGATATGTTTCCGCGCGAAGGGAAATTCAATCACTTCGCGCAATTCGAAATCATCAGCGGCAAACTGTTGCCGGATGGAAAATATCAGCGGCCAACTGTCGCGTTGCTTTGCAATTTTTCGCCTCCGACCGGGGACAAGCCGTCTTTGATGACGCACCAGGAGGTCGAGACTTTGTTCCACGAATTCGGTCACGCTCTGCATTCAATTGTCACGCGCGCGAAGTACGGCCGTTTTGCCGGAACCCATGTGCCGGGTGATTTCGTAGAAGCGCCATCGCAGATGCTGCAAAACTGGGTCTGGGACAAGAAAGTGCTCGACACGTTTGCGGCCGACTACCGCGATCCTTCGAAGAAAATTCCAGCGGAAATAATCAAGAAAATGAATGACGCGAAGCTTGCGAATGCCGGTGTTCTTTATCGACGCCAGTTCGCGTTCGCGTCGCTCGACCTCGTGTTGCACGATCCCCACGCCGAAGACATGCCTTACGATTGCGTGGCCATTTCAAATCCGATTCTTGAAAAAGTTTTCCTGCCGATCGATCCGAGCACAACGTTCGTTTCCTACTTTGGCCATCTGAACGGATACGACGCCGGCTATTATGGTTACGCGTGGGCCGACGCAATCGCCGCTGACATGGCAACGGTCTTCGAAAAAGCAAAGGACGGTTACCTCGATAAACAAGCGGGCATGAAATTACGTCGCGAAATCTACGAGCCGGGCGATTCGCGTGATGCCAACGCCTCGATCGAGAAATTCCTGGGGCGCAAACAATCGATCCAACCGTTCCTGAAAAAAATCGGTATCGGCCCCCAAGAGAAAAAGGGAGCGACTGCCGGATCATCCTCAAAAGGCCACTAGCATTACTCTGTCATCCCGAACGAAGTGAGGGACCGCACAAAGCGCGCTGGACAATCGAGAAGCCTCTCGCCAGTTCTGGCTAAAGAGAATTTCATCGTGGAAGCGTGCAGCACTTGCTACATCCCGGGCTATTTGATTGTGAGGCCCAGAGCTGCTGTCGAGTCTCTGTCACAGATGAACGCCGCAGCTCTTGCAACGCTTGGGCCAACGTTGGCAATGACCACTGCCGCCATCGAAACCGTCGTTCGGCCACAGCGAGTTTATTGCGCTTTATTCTCAGAGGAGAGACGCGCTGTTCACTTGCACCTTTTTCCTCGGACAGAATGGCTGGCATCCCAGTATTTTGCTGGTCATCCCGATGAGATCGAGATTTCCGGCCCACGACTAATGGATTGGGCACGACGAACGTTTCAGAAGCCAATTAGGGGCATGGACAGAGACGAGATCCTGGAAAAGATTCGAGCTTGGCTCGCATTAACGGCATCGAAGGCATAACACCGTGTGAAAGCCAGCGTCACTGAGTTGCCCTTTAACAATTTTCTTAACATTCAGCCCGCGAGCAACGCGGAGCATCTGCTGCAACTGCCATCGGGCAGCCAATATCTCAATCATCTCGGCACAGTTCACGCGGCCGCGCAGCTCGCGCTCGCAGAAGCTTCGAGCGGCGAGTTTTTGCTCAGACATTTTGCATCCGCTGATGATCTTTTTTCGGTCGTGCGACGTGTGGAGGCAAAATTCCGCAAGCCTGCGAATGGAAGTATCGTGTCCACTGCCAGTGCCGCACCAGAAGCTCTTGCTCGGCTCGACGCGGAACTTTCTTCGAAATGCCGTTCGGTGATTTCAATTGCAGTAGAGATCTACGACGAACTCGGTGCGCACACGCTTTCGGCGACGTTTGAGTGGTTTATCCAGCGCGGGAAAAGAATCTGACGACGCAGCGATGCGGGGACGGGTACGCACTCCAAAAGTCCGCCAGGGGACACACTCGTCCGTGGCGAGCTTGCGCGAAATAAAGGCTGTGTTTGTTGTAGATTTCGCGCGAAGTGCTTTGGGAGTGCGATGCGTCTTCGCGTCGCTCTCATTAATCAATCACCACAGTTCTATCTATCTCGATAGGCACGCGATTATTAAACCATGCGCACAGAGCCCAATGCTTATTCCCATCGCTGGTTTGACTTCTTTCACGTCAACATCAGGGAGGCGCGCACGATGCAAGAAGCAGCGTTCGTCTGCCGCTGTGCTCCCCTGCCCGGTTTCCGCGAAATTGCAGATGTGTGTTGCGGCATGGGACGGCATGCCCGGGCGCTCTCGAAGCACGGTTACTCTGTGATCGGGCTTGATCGTGACGCTGATGCAATCGCGAAAGCTCGGGCGCTAGCTGGCGGCCCGACCTATGTGAACGCGGATGTTCGCGATTACCGGCCAGATCCCGGCATGTTCGATGTTGCGATAATCATGTCTCAGAGCTTTGGCTACTTCGATGCGACAACAAATCGAGAGGTGTTAGGACGATTAGCTGACGGAGTTCGTCAAGGCGGTCGTGTTATCCTGGACCTATGGAGCGCCGAGTTTTTTATGATTCATCAGGGCCGATGTGAGTTCAAGACACCTGGCGGAGTAGTTCGAGAAACCAAGTATGCACGGGGAGATCGGCTGTTTGTGCACCTGGATTATCCGGACGGCGGAGAAGACAATTTCGAATGGCAATTGTTCACGCCCGCGCGAATGATTTCGATGGCAGAATCGGTAGGGTTAAGCCAGTTACTCGCATGCACAGCGTTTGACGAGACAACGCCTCCATCTCCCATGAATCCCCGCGTGCAATTCGTTTTCGAGCGCTGTCGCGACTGACGCACTCACAACGTTTGCGACGTTCAGTGAGAGCCGCTACAGAAAGAGCATGAAATTTCCGCGTTGGTTGATCGCAGTTTTTCTTACCGCTGCAACTTCGCTTTTCGCTGTCGATGAATTAGCGCTGCGCTTGGAACCGGCGTTGGAAGCGATCACGCCAGATGGTTTGCTCGCACATATCAAGGTTCTTGCGTCGGATGAATTCGAAGGGCGCGCACCGGGGACAAAAGGCGAAGAGCTTTCAGTTAAATACATCAGCGATCAGTTCAAACAGATCGGGTTGAAGCCGGGAAATCCGGATGGGACTTATACACAGGAAATTCCGTTGGCCGGGGTTAAGAGCGAACCAGCGATGTCGTTCATTATTGGCGATAAAACCACCGACCTTAAATATCCTGACGACTTCATCGCGTCGTCAGCGCGTCTGCAACCGGAAATCAAGATCGACAATTCGGATGTGGTCTTTGTCGGATACGGCGTCGTCGCACCGGAATATGGCTGGGACGACTACAAAAATGTCGATGTTCGCGGCAAAACGCTGCTGATGCTGATCGGCGATCCGCCAATTCCCGATCCGAAAGATCCATCAAAACTCGATGAGAAAATGTTTAAGGGAAAGGCGATGACCTACTACGGCCGCTGGACTTACAAATACGAGATCGCCGCACAAAAAGGGGCTGCGGCCGCGGTGATTATTCACGAGACTGGGTCGGCAGGCTATCCGTACTCGGTCGTGAAAACGAGCTGGGCCAAGGAGAACTACGAGATTGATTCACCAAATAAAAATGCGGACGCCGTGGAAGCACGCTGTTGGATCACTCTCGATGGCGCGAAGAAATTGTTGGCCACTTGTGGTCAGGATTTTGATACGCTGAAGAAATCGGCGATCACAAAAGAATTCCGGCCAGTGACGCTGAAGGCCAAAGCGAAGATCGACATCAAACAACAGCTTCGCTCGTTTAAGTCGCACATTGTGATCGGCAAACTCGAGGGAAGCGATCCGAAATTGCGCGACGAATATGTAATTTATACGGCGCACTGGGACCACCTCGGGCGTCATCCCGAATTGCAGGGCGACCAGATTTCCAACGGGGCCATCGATAACGCGTCTGGCGTTGCATCGGTCATCCAGCTCGCGGCCGCATTCACAAAATTGAATCCACCGCCGAGACGCTCGGTTTTATTCATGGCCACGACTGCTGAAGAAGCAGGATTGCTCGGCGCGAAATATTATGCCCTGCATCCACTGTATCCTCTGGAAAAAACCCTGGCCGACATCAACATCGACACCGTGAATCCGTGGGGGAAAACCCGAGACATCGAGGACCTCAGTAACAACAATTCAACGCTCGACGACTTATTGGAGGCAGCCGCGAAACGAAATGGTCGAGAGATGAAACCCAACAGTCAGCCGGAGAAAGGTAGTTTTTATCGTGCCGATCATTTCGAATTTTCCAAGCGCGGTGTGCCCTCGCTCTACACTGGCGGCGGCACAGATTTTATCGGCAAACCACCAAATTTCGGACAGGAAAAGAAAGACGATTATACCGCGCAACAATATCACCAGGTGTCCGACGAAGTTGATCCGAACTGGGATCTTTCCGGCGCGGTGCAGGATGTCGACCTCTTATTCGAAGTTGGTTATCAGGTTGCCAACGGCGACAAATTTCCGGAATGGAAACCCGGGAGCGAGTTTAAGACAAAGCGTGATGAGATGTTTAAGAAGTGATTGGATTTAGACGGCGAACCTCGAGCTAATTGTTGTTAGATATAACCGCGATGAAGCTAGTCCCCTGCTCACTCGGACCAAGCTTAACATTCGAGCAAGCGCAGAGCCTTTCGCCTAACTTTTCGCGCGCAGCAACGCTTCCGGAAAAGACGAGTGAAATTGCGCTAGGTCGTTTTGGGTCTGTTAGCTCTTGTCGTATCGATTTTCTATTCGCCTATGACGTCTTCCCGCGCTTCCTCATGCGCGCAGAAGCCCAGTGGATTCGCGAGAGAAGAACGATGCGGATTGGAGACATAATTGTGCAGCGCGCTTTTCTGCCTCCTTTTGGTTTCGGTATTTGCGCGGAGTTTGCCGTGCGCATCTCGGCGCTCATCACCGAGCCGAGTAAGCTCGGTTTCGCTTATGAGACGCTGGCCGGACATTTGGAGCGCGGCGTATCGGAGTTCTATTTTGAGGAGCGTGCTGGAGAAGTCTTTTTTGTCGTCCACACGCACTCGGAGCCCGCACATTGGCTTTCACGGCTAGGAAGGGGAGTTTTCAGTGTGCGATATCAGCGCTGGTGCACGCAGCAAGCACTGAAGCATGTAAAACAGCGCTTCTACCGTGACAACGAGCGTTTGATCCCATCGTAAAGAAGTAAGTTGCGGCGCGGCGAATTAGATGGTTGAATCAGCACTCGCGAATTTGAAAATCTGAATGGGCTCACTTAAGAAAAGACGCAAAGCGAAAATTGCCAAGCACAAGCGCCGCAAGCGCATGAAAGCGCATCGGCACAAGAAGCGCCTCAGGTATAAGGCGTAGCATGCGCGGCAAAGGCGTTTCCGGAGAACGCCCAACGCTCAACGTCGAACGCCCAATTCCCAACTCAAAAAAACCTGCCGGCCAAGCATAGCCTGGAAGCTTTCTGGGCTGGTTTGCGGAGGTTACGCCGGAGACTAACATTAAAGGCGTGAGGTACCAGAAGCAGAGTTGGGGAATTTCGCCGTGCTGGTACCTTTTTTTTACGCTGCTCTTCCTTGTCGCGACCGGCGCCACGGCTAGCCAGAAGCCGAAAAGCTCATGGCCGAAAACTCGGGCTTCGTCGGCAACTAAAAAGGCTGCTGGCCAGGATGATTCATCCAATTCCAAGCCCGCTGCCGATCTAGCACTACGTTTGGAAGGCGCACACAAGGCGGATGCGCTGACGCATTTTGTAGAGGGAATGTCGCTCGAAGAAAATGGCGAGATGGATCGCGCATTGGACGCTTATCGCAAGGTGCTGAATGTCGATCCCGGCCAATCGCAACTCGCCTCGCGCGTGGCGGCGTTGCTGATAGAGCAGGAGGATTTTCCACAGGCGATTGACGTCTTGAAGGATGCAATCAAGGCAAATCCAAAGGACGCCGACCCGTATCAGCAGCTCGCATACATTTATGCGAAATATCTTAAGAAAACCGATCAGGCCATCGATTACGCCAACCGCGCCATCACTCTGAATCCTGGGGACATCGAAGGTTACCAGCGTCTGGTAGAAGTCGAAGTTGCAGCCGGACAAGAGAAAAAGGCGCTGGAAGTTCTGGATCGCGCCGCAAAGGTTCCCAGTAATGATGCCAGCTTTTGGATGCGGCTCGGCAAACTTTACGTGGCGGTTCTTTTCAAGTCCGATTCACAACCGAAACCTGACGAATTGAAAAGGACCAACGAAATTTTCAAGAAGGCAGCCGAACACGCCAGCGATGATCCTGCGATTCTAAAGGATGTCGCCGACTACTATGCGGCCTCTCAACAATTGAAAGAGGCAATTCCGCTTTATCTGCACGTTCTTGAGCTGCAACCGGACGATGCAAACGCGCGAGAGAAACTAGCCACCGGTTTTATCCTCACGAATCAGCGGGGTAAGGCAGTTGAGATGCTCGAGCAAATCATCAAAGAGCATCCGGAAAAGTATCAACCCTACGACTTGCTGGCTCAGGTTCTGGATGATGAAGCCCGATCCCTCCAACGCGCAAAGAAGGTCGACGAAGCAAAAGCAACCTTTGCAAAAGTAGCCGCAAATTATGAGCAAAGCCTTCTGATTAATCCAAATCATGTGGGGACGTATTTGCATCTGGCAGAACTGTTCCTTGGACCTTTGAAGAACGCAGATAGCGCCGTCAGATTGCTGACAGAAGCCCGGCGCCGCTTCCTGGGCGCGCCGGAGATCGTTTACTATTTGGCCATTGCCCAAAGCGAAGCGAAACAGACCCAGCAGGCAGTGGCCACGTTTGAGGAGGCGTTGCACGAAGCACAACTCGACCAGGACAACGACATCGCAAACGCCAGGTTCTATTTCAACTATGGCGCGACGGCAGAACAGGCCGGTCTGTACCAAAAAGCGGCAGATCTCCTTCGCAAATCAATCGTGCTCGATCCCGCGAACTCAGCAGAAGCCTGCAATTACCTCGGCTATATGTGGGCCGATCACAACATGAACCTGGATGAGGCCGAAACCATGATTAAACGCGCTCTCGAAATGGACCCAAATAATGCTTCCTATCTCGATAGTCTGGGTTGGGTAGAGTTCCGGAAGGGCAAATTTGACCAAGCTTTGAACAATCTGCTCCTCGCCGCAAAAACCGCCGACCACGACGACCCGGTTGTCTTTGAGCACCTTGGTGACGCCTATTTCAAATTGAACCGCGTCTCGGAAGCGCTGGGATTCTGGCAAAGAGCTCTGGCCCTCGATCCAAAAAACAAGAATCTGGCAAACAAGATCGAAAGAACCAAGGCACCAATCGGCAGCGGTCCACCAACAAAGACGAATCCAACCGATTGACCCGCGGCGTTCTGGCAATGAACATTAGCGATTATCCCACACCGTGGCAGCGCAAGATGATGTGGGCGGCGCTCACGGCCTTCTGTGTGGTTCTTCTCATCCTGATCATCGGCACGGTGATTTGGGCCAGCGCCAATGTCATTAGCTTCCTCCAACCGATCCTGATCCCGGTGGCCATCGCAGTGATTCTGACTTATCTGCTGGACCCGCTCGTGACGAAAATGTCTCGCGGAACACTTAGTCGCACCAAGGCGGTCGCTCTGCTTTTTGCCATCGCCTTTTTCGCCCTTGGTGGATTGGCGGCGTGGCTTATTCCGACCATCTCGATACAAAGCGCGAATTTCGCCAGACAAGTCCCCGCTTATACCGAACGAGCTCGCGACTACGTTGTAGATCTAATCTATCGATTCGATCAAACGTTCGGGTTTCTCGGCAGCGGACGCGCAAAATCTGCATCCACAAGTTTTACAAACTGGCTCATCGGATCTGCGCCCTCTGCTTCTCCTCATGCACAACCGACAGCTTCCCCCGGGCCAACAGCTTCCGGGACTGCGCCCGCCGCTGAAACCATCGCGCCGAGCGCGCCAAAGCTGACGACTGCCGAACGCCAGCGCATTCAGGCGTACGTGGAAAAGCAAATGCCTAACGTGCAGCAGGCGCTTCCGACGCTGATGGAAAAGTTCTGGGACATTCTTAAGAAAAGCATCGGCGGCTTTCTTGGCGTCACAGGTTTTTTGCTCAGCCTAATCCTGGTGCCGATCTATCTGTTCTTCCTACTGAACGAGAAGCCGCGCATCCAGCAGCACTGGCGAGAATATTTACCGCTCCGCGCGTCGCCTTTCAGGGACGAAGTCGCGGAGCTTTTATCGGAAATCAATAGCTATGTCACCGCTTATTTTCGAGGACAACTACTGGTGTGCCTGGTGGATGGCATCCTCATCGGCGCGGCGCTGATGCTTCTCGGTCTGAATTTTGCACCTGTGATTGGTGCGCTTGTTGTTGTGCTGACAATGGTCCCCTACATCGGGATCATTATCTGCTGGGTGCCAGCCGTTCTGATTGCAGCTTTCCAATGGGGCGATTGGGCTCACCCGATCTGGGTAACAGTAATTTTCATCATTATACAAAACTTGGAAGGCATATTCTACGCCCCACGAATCGTTGGGAATTACGTTGGATTGCATCCGATGACGGTGATCGTATCGATCTTTGTCTGGGGTTTGATCATTGGCGGGGTAATCGGTCCCCTCCTTGCCGTACCGCTTACAGCCACCGTTAAGGTGTTGCTGGGACGATATGTTTGGAGCCGGCGTTTGAGGGAAAAGATCGAGGACTCGGTTAAATCAATTCCTGTAGTTCAAGAGCCAGAGGTAGTGACTCGTTCTTAGCCTCGGTGGTCGGCACGGGTGCGATGGGAAAAAAGAAGCGGATCGTTGCGCCTCAAGAGACAACATGAAAATCGCGGAACGAACCGAAGAGGCTGGATATAGAAGAATTCGCCAATCGCTTTCTGGTCTGGAGTCTTTCATTCAACGACAGGTTTGGCCAGCTCGTCTCGCTCTTGTAGCCGCTGGGTTGGCAATCGCCATTCTGCTCTGCGCGCTTTTTTTCAGATACGGTTTAAAACTACATGCGAACTGGCATCAAATCCGCTTGTTACAACAGGCCGGTTCCATGCTGCAGCAGGGAAGATTTACCGAAGCAACGCAGACCGCGCGCGAGCTCGTGGCACAACATCCCGATTCTCTGCCCGCCCTCTACGTACTAGCGGAAGCAGCGGAGAAGCAAAATCTCGAAGAGGCGATTTCGTGGCGCGGACAAATCGCGCGCTTGCGTCCAAAAGATCCGGACAGTCAGCTTAATCTTGTTTCCGCGGCGCTCCGCTTTGGCAAACTCGATCTTGCGCGAAAAGCGCTCGATCAAATTCCTGCCAATGATCGTGACAGGGCCGCCTTTCACGTTGTCGCAGGCTGGCTGGCGTCTGCGGAAGGAAATTTTGTCGAACAAGAAGAACAATTCGCCGCCGCAGTAAATAAAGTACCCAAGAACGATCTCTACCAGTTCAATCTCGCGGCGCTGCAAATCCGTTCCAGCGACGCACAAAAGAAGGCAAACGCGCGCGAAAATCTCGAGCGGCTTAGCAAGCTTGTCCCGTATCGGACGGGCGCGGTGCGCGCGTTGCTTAACGATGCTGTGGGACGCAATGATCTCTCAGCGGCGGATAACTTCGCGCAACAGCTCCAGATGTCTCCGGAGCTTACCTTCGGCGATTACCTTCTCTGCCTGAATTTTTATCGGAAACTCGATGAGAAAAAATTCCATGTGTCGCTGGAACGAGTAAAACCCTTTGCCGCAAAAAATCCATCCGATCTCGCATCACTCATAGAATGGATGAATCGAAATGAACTTACCGAAGAGGTTGTTAAGTGGATAGAGAAGCTTCCGGCAGAGAAACTGAATGCGCCGCCAGCCGCTGTTGCTGTGGCAGACGCGTACGCTAAAGCGAAGAATTGGACGCGATTGAAACGATGGACCCGCAAAGGAATGTGGGGCGAATCCGACTACCTGCGTCTTGCATATCAGGCAATCGCCATACGCCAATCCCGAGAAAACCCTCCAGACGACTTCGACAAGCTTTGGCGCAGCGCAGAACGATCGACGAACGACCAGCCGGAGCGCGAACTTGTCCTGGCGCGTCTCGCGTCGAAATGGGATCTGGAGAAGGAATCCGAACGACTGTGGCACCGCGTCGCAGAAAACCCGCCTTTGCGCCGCGAGGCGCTCGACGCGCTTCGCCGCCTTTACCGCGGAGACAATGACACCGGAAAACTTTATGATGTCCTCCAGCGTCTGCACGAAAGCTCTCCTAACGAGGCGCCGATTACGGCGGATCTCGCGCGACTCGGCCTCAATCTCGAGCGAGATGTCGAACATTCACATGATCTCGCCAAGGAGGCGTATGATCGCGCGCCAACCGAGGTCAATTGCGCCGTAACTCACGCGTTCTCTCTTTATCGCCTGGGCCGAAGCCCGGAAGCTCTTGCAATTATTCAAGGATTGCCAGGCGACCAATTACGCGATCCGCACGCAGCGGTTTACACGGCGTTGCTGCTGGCCGATGCAAGCCAAATCGACACAGCAAAGGATTACGTCGACGCGGCGAACCACGGAATTTACCCGGAGGAAAAAACCGTGCTCGAGGAAGCAAGAACGAAAATCTCGAGCGCATCTGCGGCTCCGTCGCCAGCGCCTTCACCCGTTCCCGCTCAATCAAGTCCAAAGCCGGCATCAAAACCGTAGCCGTTGCTATAGCCGCTTCGCTGCGAAGCGTGACGCGGACGTCGCTTGCAACACGCGCGTCACGCGTCTCGTAAAGATACGAACACAGTGATTTTGTTCACCGCTCGCTTTCCTCTTTCGCGATCGCTCTCGTCCAATGCGCAATATCCTTCGCGTTCATATGGACACGCGCCTGCAATCTGGCATCGCGAAATCCCCGTTCCCGAACGTCCAGGAGATATTGCTTTCGCGAGAGCAGTGTGCCGTTACAAATGCGGTTAGCTCCGGCAGCACGCTTCTCGCTTCGCAACCGCGCGATTAGATCATCCATGATCGCGGTCGGGATCTTATCGCGTTCACCCGGATAGATGTAACCGAACAACACCAAATGACTGAGGAACACGCGCCAGTCCAGGCCAAAGCGGCGAACCAGATGCGGCCAATCTAGTTTGGCTGCGCAACTTTGCAGGATGTGCGCAATGTCGGCGCCATCAAACCGCTCACGTTCCATGATGTACGCCTTCATCCAAATCATTTCCTCCGGCGCACAAAGCTTCACCTCCAAGCCAAGAAAGTTGCTGTTATGCGCCCGCTCGAACCATGAGTCGTCTACTTCGCATAATCCGTTGCCAGCCCGAAAAATCAGATCAACACAGTCGCGACCGCGTTCGGCTTTGGCGAGCCAATGCGGAAATATTTTTTCCGTTTTATATCCGACGCGCTTGAGCGCTTTGACGGCCAAATCGACATGTTGCGGCCGCAAATATAGATCGAAGTCTTTTGTCTGACGCGAGACGCCTGCGTAAACCTCCACCACGTAAGCGCCCCCGATCAAAAACGGAATGTCCGCATCCTGCAATGCGACCACCGATCTGCGATGATGGCGATTGCCCTTCCCCGTCTCTCGGCTCACTACTGTTCTGCTTGCCACAATCAACTCATCATAACGCAATCGAAGCCAATAATGAAAGCATACGCATAGCGCCGGCGACTAACCTGCCAGAAGCGTCCATAGATGACGGCGATTACGTTTCTCAAGGAGAATGGCAAAGCGCGCGCTACGAATCGCTGCGACTGCGGACTTTCATTACGGCAAACACTCGCGTGGCACGTTGCATGAAGCGTTCGCCGAAATTTCAAGCAATGCTGATATCTTGCTGCTTTGTGGCGACCTTACGGAGTATGGACTCCCGGAGGAAGCCGAGGCACTCGTCGCCGATATTCGCGCTGCCGTAAAAATCCCGATGCTCGCAGTGCTGGGTAATCACGACTTCGAATCGGGACAAGCAGAATTGGTTTGCAAGATTCTTGATGATGCAGGCGTCAACGTGCTTGACGGCGAAGCCATCGAAATCGCGGGAGTCGGCTTCGCCGGAATCGCCGGTTTCGGGGGCGGTTTCGGCCGGCGAATGCTGAACGCGTGGGGTGAGCCGCTCATTAAACAATTTGTCCAGGAATCCATCAGACACGCTGTCCGGCTGGAACAAGCGCTGTCGAAACTACAAACAGAACGGCGAATCGTACTACTACATTACTCTCCCATCCGTGCCACGTTGAAGGGGGAACATCCCGAAATTTTTGCCTTCCTTGGTTCCAGCCGATTGGAAGAGCCAATCAATCGGTTCCGCGTTAACGCAGTGTTTCACGGGCACGCCCACAACGGCATTCTCGATGGTAAGACTTCGACCGGCATTCCCGTTTATAACGTCTCCGCCCCAGCCCTTCGCAAAACCGGCAAACCTTACCACGTCGTCGAATTGTAGGGCCTCTGCGTCAGACGCCCATCGATCCGAGCGGTTTCGCAGCTACCACATGCCATGCTTCTACATCGGCGCGGCTTTCTGTGGGAGAAACACATCGAACAGCTTTCAACGAGTCAAACGCTACTTCAGGAAATGGCACGTCAATCGAATGCGTCAGCAGGTGTCGATCCTGAGTCGAGATCGTCTTATAGAGGAGGCTCAAGTGCGGATTGAGCTGGTAATTAGACGAATTTTGCGTCGCGTTACGAATGCTTTGATTAAGCCGCTGCAATTTTTTCGTCACAGCGAACTGCACAAAAAGTGTCTTAATAAATTCGGTGGAACTACTGACCTCAAGCGCCTGCAGCACGATTGGTTCGCAATGTCGCGCGGCAGCTGAAAGCACTCCGTCAACTACGTCCCTGCAATTCGCTCCAACATGGACCGTCACATGCGGCTCGAACGCAGGCGCGTTATAACGCAGCGCGAGCTTATTAATGAGACTCCGGAAAGAACTGCGCGCCGGCTCAGTCGGAATGAGCCAGTAAGCAATAACGATTCGGCGAGACACAAGGCAACTGACGATCTCTTTTGTAGCGGCAGGTGTGTCGTCTGCAAAGACCAAACCCATGCGGTCTGCACGGCCGCGCGGCTACAATTTCCCGTGTGTGCGATGCCTCCGCGCATCGCGTTTCACATCTCGGGCCAATGTATTTGCACTCGTCGATTGTTAGCGTTCGTTGAATACTACTGATCACTTACTTTATGCCCACGAATGTTCTTGGAACCGAGCTGAAATGTTGTTGAATTTCTGGATTTCTCTGTGCTTGACGGAAACGACCTTGTCACACCGCATCCGGAATGGGGTTTTCCCGGATTGAAGCCAGGCGACAAATGGTGCGTATGCGTGACTCGCTGGAAAAGCGCACTGGATCACAACCGCGCGGCCCCCGTTGATCTTGAAGCAACGCACGCCTCCGCCCTCGAATTCGTCACGCTGGAGGAACTGAAAACGTACGCCCTTTCCCAGTAGAGCGCGCGGTTGAATTCGACTAAGTTTGCCGCCACGCTAATCCCGATTTGAACCTTCCGTTTAGCCTTTTCCTGGCGCTGCGGTTCTTGAAACCGAAGCGAACGTTTCTCTCGATCATCACACTAATTTCGGTCCTTGGAGTGATGCTCGGTGTGACGGTGCTGATTCTCGTCATTTCTGTCATGACCGGGTTTGATCGCGAGCTGCGTCAAAAGGTGATCGACTTCGATGCGCACATTCTCGTGAGCACGGAAGACGTCTTGCGCGACTGGCGAACGCTCAAGACAAAGATCGACAACACGCCGGGCGTGGTTGCGACGGCTCCCTATATCCAGGGACCGGTGATCGTCGAATTTCAAAACCGGCGAGTTGCACCCATGATTCGCGCCGTCGATCCCGTTCAGGAAGAGAAGGTCATTCCGCTGAGAAAATTCATCAAGTACGGCAAGCTCGATCTGGAAGGTGAATCGACCGTACTCGGGATTGAGCTCGCCCGCAAACTGCAGGCAAGTGTTGGTGACAAGATCACGGTCTATTCGCCGGGCAATCTTGGCCAGATCCTCGATGGCATCAAAAAACTGGAGAATGCGACGGGAGACGAAGAAAAGAAGGCGATCGACCAATTACGCGAGGTCATCCTGCCGAAAGAATTAACTGTCACCGGTATCTTTGAGACTGGGCATTACCTGCACGATTCCGAGTTTCTGCTCGTGCCGGTCTATGTAGGCCAGGAGTTATATGGGCTGGGAGATGGGTTGCACGGCATCACCGTCAGGACCGACAACCCGTACAGCGCCGAGCGTGTAAAACAGGCAATAGGACAATTTCTCCAACCTCCCGAATACGCGCAGACCTGGATCGACATGAACCGCCAATTTTTCGAAGCCGTGCGACTCGAGCGCACCGTGATGTTTTTCCTGCTGTTCTTCATCGTGGTCGTCGCAGCCTTTGGAATCATGAGCACGCTTATCACAGTCACAGTGCAAAAACGGCGCGAGATTGGGATCATGAAAGCCCTCGGGGCGAACATTGCGCAAGTCATCTGGGTTTTCCTTGGACAGGGAACAATCGTTGGCCTCTTTGGAACCCTGACAGGATTAGGACTCGGAATGACGTTAATTCGTTACCGCAACGAGTTCAGCCAGTGGCTTGCAAGCACATTGCACATCGAAATCTTTCCGCGCGAAGTTTATCAATTTTCGGCAATCCCGGCGGAAGTTATCCCAAGAGATGTCGCCATCATTTGTATCAGCGCGTTTTTTATTTGCTCAATTGCCGCGCTGATTCCTGCATATTTCGCCGCACGGCTCGATCCGGTGAAGGCGTTGCGCTACGAGTAGTCTCTTCTCTTACTCCTGCTCGTGCTCTTGCTCGCAATCGAATTCGCAAAGGCCTCAAGTGTGAACGTGGCATAATCATATCCCTCCGCCCACTCGCTTTGACGCGGGCCAGCCACGTTAAGGACATCAATCTTGTTCTTACGGACAAACTCGCCGATCAATCTCGCGGCATCTTCACCGGAAACTCTGGACGCATCCACGAGCAAGTGTGGACGTTGTTGCCTAACGCAAAATTGGGCCGTTTGCTCCGTGCCGCCAGTTAACTTGCCAGGGTAAATAATGACAGTCCCATTTGATTCTTTGACGTTCTGCAAGGTTCGCTCGGTGAAACCGCCGCCTTCCAACTCCCTCACTGGATAACGATCTGGAATCCTGCCCAATTCATCAAGGCGTCCAGTTGGACACCAACCGCCGGCCTTGATTCGGTGCTTCAGCGCAACATCAAGCGCTGCGCGATCAACGCCTGTCTGTCCGCCCGAGATGATTTTCACCTGCCTTCGGCGCCCCTAGTCGCCGGTAGGAACAATGTCCGCACGTTCCACCATTAGGATCACCGTGCGTTCAGGCGCCCGCGTGCGGTGTCGCACGCCTTTGGGAACAACGAAGCCCTGCCTCGGCGCCAGGTCGACGACGCGATCTTCGAGGTCGATTAGGAACCGGCCATCGACAACAAAAAAGAATTCGTCAATGTCCCGATGTTCGTGCCAGTGATATTCGCCCTGGATCACAGCCAGCCTGACCACCGAGTCGTTCACCTTGCAAAGCGTCTGGTTGTACCATTTGTCGGTGCAGGCATTGGCTAATTTCTGCACGTCGATAAGCTCGAGCGGTGCATGTAAAATGTTGAGGTAAGTCTTGTACGGAAAATTTTGCGGCGATTTATTGGATTCCATGAGTTGTAACTTAAACGCACACCGCGCGCTGGTCGCAAGACAACTATAGTGGCAGGCGTGTCGCCTGCATTCGTGTAAGAGGTGCAGCCGACACGGCTGCCTCTACAGAAAAAGATTCACTCTTCGCCGTCGAAATAATCCGTTTCTTTTCCCTTTACGACAACTCGATCGGCCGCGGAGGACTTATTCATCTTCCATTTCCCGCTGTCCGGATAGTAGCACGACTCGCCGATTGGATTGTCTGCGATCACGTAATAAATGAAGTCTTCCTGGCCAGAATTAATCAGTTGATGCGGTTCGTCGGGTCCGAAAACGAATGCGTCTCCAGGGACGACTTCAGATGTACCGTCCTTGTGACGAACGCTCCCTTGTCCAGAGACGACTAAATAGAGCTCCCATTGCGCCGAATGCGCGTGATAGGGAAAAGCTGGTTTTCCTGGGGGCACTCGATTCCACTCCAGATCAAATGGATGACGCATCGACAAATCGAGCGAGGTCGGTTCGCGCCCGAGCGCTTCCGAAATTCCCCTAAACGACACGGCATATTTCCCACTGGGCGACTGCCAGTTCTCTTCTTTGATCTCGTTTAGATTTACTTTGCGCATACAGAAAAACTATAGCGGCGGTCTGTGACCGCCTGCCTACGAGCCGGCGTCTGACACAGACGCCCTCCAAAATCGGGTTCATTCTTCGCCATCGAAATAGTCAGTCTCTGTCCCTTTCACGACCACTTCTTCCCGGCCATCTGTTGTGACCGCCCATTTTCCGCTGTCGGGATAATAACAGGAATCACCGGTCGCTCCCCCGCTGCGCGGATTATCGGCAATCACGTAATAAACAAAATCTTCGTCACCGCTATTCCAAAGCTGGTGTGCTTCGCCTGGCTGAAAGAAAAATGCATCGCCGGGTCCAACCTCGGTTGTCCCGGCTTTGTCGCGCACGCTGCCACGACCGGAAACGACGAGGTAAAGCTCCGATTCAGCCGCGTGGGCGTGATAAGGACAAAGGAATTTGCCTTTTGGAATTCGGACCAACGTCAGGTCAAAGGGATGCCGTTTCGATAGATCAAGTGACTCCGGCTCGCGTCCAAGGGCAATTGAAACATGTTTCATGAATCGCCCAAACTTTCCTTTCGGCGATTTCCGCTCCTGCTCCGGAATGTCTTTCAGATTCGCTTTGCGCATGTGGATAAGTTTCCAATTTATCCTGACGAGAGTCGCCTTCTAGTCGCGATTGAAAAAATAGCTATCCAAGCCCAAATCACGTTCACAAAAGACGAAGGATACGCCCGATAAAAGATCGTGTTCACGACCAAGAAAACGCTGCCGATGATGTTGAGGAGTTGGTAAACAGTTGAGTCCACCTCCAATTTTTTAGAGGAAACCATTGCGTAGGCCACCAGCAGCAAGGCGGCTCCCGTCCATCCAATCGCATCGAACCATATGTGATTGTTCATACTCGCTAAAAGTCATCTCATAAATGGCGCTGTCATGTTGAGTGAAGCGAAACATTTTTATTTCAGTGGAGGATCGAGCGGGATTTTAATCCGAGATTCTTCGCTTCGCTCAGAATGACATTGTGAGATGCATTCTACTCTTTCCGTACCGGATACATCATACATTCAACTTTTTCGGCAGTTTTTGTTTCAGGTTCTCGACAGATTCGAAGAGGTCGCCGAGTTTTTCGACGCGGGCGAGAACTTGATCGGAGCGGAATCTCAAGAGCTCCGCCTTTTTCTTTTTCAGGCAGTTTTCCACTTCAGTCCATTTGACGGGAGTTGAAACTGTCGGTTCTTCCCTCGCACGGAGCGAATAGACGCAGATCGTCGTTTTGTGTTCGTCGTTCTGGCTCCAATCCACGAACACTTTGCCTTTCCGTACCGCCTTGGACATGTTGGAGGTGACTCGATCGGCATGTTCACGCTCCAGATACTGGGCCAGGGAGCGCGACAAATCCTTGGTTTGATCGTAGGTCACCGGCGTATTCAGCGGCACGTAGACCTGCAATCCCTTCGATCCGCTCGTTTTGGCAAACGATTTCAGTTTCATTTTGCCTAACAAA
>QHPC01000003.1 GCA_003218915.1 Verrucomicrobiota bacterium | reverse complement strand
AAAGGAGACCGCCGCCGGCTGCTACGATTTCAAGCATTCCCGCGTCACCGGCTTAAGTAATAACGCCGTTTTGGAGAAACGCTACTTGTCATTTCAACCGAAGCGCAGCGAAGTGGAGAAATCTCTTATTGTTCAAACAGAGATGTCTCGACTCCGCTCGAGATGACAAGCTATCGGGAGAGTTTTTGCGGAAACGTCGGTCGCATTTTTGCGACTGCGACAAAGCCAAGTCCGATCGCGATAAGGAAGAAGGAAAAGAATTGGCCTCGCGTGAAGGGACCGACCAGTGTCGCATCGGGTTCGCGGAAATATTCGATTACGATCCGAAAAATCGCGTACCAGATGAAGAATAGTCCGGTCAAAACGCCGTTTGGTTCGCGCCGGCGGGTACGCACGAACCACAAAATCGCGAACAAAACGATTCCTTCGAAAAAAGCCTCATAAAGCTGCGACGGATGGCGCGGCGAAAGAATTGAGCGCAGCGCCGTGGCTACTTGTGGCTGGGTGCGAACTGCGCCAACGATTGCGTCGGGGGTCGCCAGCGATGGGTCTATTCGCGCGCACGCCGCCACCGCGCGCTCGGCCTCCTGGGGACGATCGAATAGTTCCTTGGGGAATTGCATCGCCCAGGGAACTTTCGTCATACGCCCATAAAGTTCGCCGTTAATGAAATTGGCACAGCGCCCAAAGAACAAACCGATCGGCGCCGTGACCACCAGATTGTCGCCGAGGTTTGTCCACGAGATCTTGTGCCGGTTTGCGTAATATAAAGTAAACAGCAATAGACCGAGCATTCCACCGTGGCTGGACATTCCGCCTTCCCAAACGCGTAAGATCGATAACGGCTCGCGCAGCATTTCAGGTTTGTAGAAAAAAACGTAGCCGAGTCGCCCGCCGACGATCACGCCAAACAGCGCGCAGCCAGTGATGAAGTCGCCAACTCGTTGCGGGGGCAGATCAGCAAAGCCGCGTTTAGCAAGCCAAAGGAGAAGGAGATAACTGCAGATAAAGGCAAGCACGTAAGCCAAGCCGTACCAGCGGGGGCCCACATTGTCGGAGATCCTAAAAATAATTGGATCGAGATTGTGCAGATAATACGCGAGCATTGCGCCGATTTTCGTTGTCATTCCGAGCGAAGTCGAGGAATCCCGGTGCAGAACCTTAAAGATAATTCCACGGGATCCTTCGACTCGAGGAGTTTACCCTGAGCAAGCGAAGCGAGTCGAAGGGCTCCGGTCAGGATGACCGTGCTGTAGAAACGCGAGAGCTCAGCACTTTTCGTAAAAACGGCGCGGTGCGACTTACGCGATTTTTTGAGACCTTTTCCGGCGTTCCGCACGCGACCACTTTGCCGCCATCCGCGCCGGCTTCTGGGCCAAGATCAACAATATAATCGGCTTCCGCGATCACGCTCAGATTGTGTTCGATCACGATCACCGTGTTTCCTTCGTCGACGAGCCTATGCAGCACGTTGAGAAGCAGTTCAATGTCTGCCATGTGCAGACCAATGGTGGGTTCCTCGAGCAAATATAACGTGGAGCCGGGCTTGCGCATTTTGCGAATTCGCTCATCCGCCGCTCGGCTCACTCCACGCTTGAGTTGTGTCACTAGCTTTAACCGCTGCGCTTCGCCGCCGCTCAGTGTCGGACTCGGTTGTCCCAGCTTGAGATAGCCCAGTCCCGTATCGACCAGCAAAGAGAGCGGTCGCGCAATTTTGGGATGCGCCGAAAAGAATTCCGCTGCTTCCTCGATCGTCATTTCCATTACGTCGCCGATCGATTTGTCGTTGTAGAGTACCTCGAGGGTTTGCCGATTGTAACGTTTGCCCACGCAATCTTCGCACGGCACATAGCTACGCGGGAGAAAATTCATTTCCAGTTTGATCATGCCCTGACCCTTGCACGCCTCGCAACGGCCGCCTTCGGCGTTGAACGAAAATCGGCTGGCAGAATATCCGCGCACGCGCGAGACAGGTAATTGCGCGTAAAGATTCCGGATCTCATCGAACACTTTGATGTAGGTGCCCGGCGTCGAACGCGATGTCTTACCGATCGGCGATTGATCGACTTCATAAATGGCTTCGATCTCCTGCGCACCACTAACCAGTTTGAACAGATCGCCATCTCCTGCGCGTTTTCTTTCTTTCAGCTGCTCGCGCACCGCAGGCCAGATTATCTCGTGCATCAATGTCGATTTGCCGCTGCCGGAAATTCCCGTAATCACCGAAAGCCTGCCGACGGGGAAACGAACATCGATATCTTTCAAATTATTCGCTCTCGCGCCACGGAGTTCGATCCAGTCTTCAACGTTGCGCAGAGACCGGCGTGATCCGCGGATGGGATGCCGAAGTGGTAATTTCAGGCAGCGTGCCGTCTCGGAATTTGCATTGCTTTGCACGTCGAGCAGCGTGCCGGTCGCCACGACTTGTCCTCCGTGAATTCCGGCGCGCGGCCCAAGATCGACAATGTGATCGGCGCGCCGCATCGTTTCCTCATCATGCTCGACGATAATCAGCGAGTTTCCCTTGTTTCGCAGCGCCGTGAGCGTGTCGAGCAATCGCAAGTTATCGCGCGGATGAAGACCGATCGTCGGCTCATCCAGTACGTAAAGGACGCCGCGCAAGTTTGAGCCCAGCTGCGCAGCCAACCGGATTCGCTGAGATTCTCCGCCACTTAACGTTTTCGCCGAGCGCCCAAGCGCGAGATAACCCAGGCCAACTTTTTCCATAAAACGCAATCGCTGTTGAATTTCAGGAACCAGACCGGCAGCGATCGTTTGATGCGTTCCCCGGAACTTCAATCTCTCGACCTTGTGCACTGCTTCGCTGGCAGAGAGATTCGTGAACTGATCGATGGTGTAACCCTGGACACGCACATGACGCGCCACGGCGTTCAACCGCGAGCCGTGACAGCTCGGGCATTCGCGCGCTTCGCCTTCCTCGATCCATTCGGACTCGCGTTCGGCGGCGAGCTCGGTTTCCAGAACCGATTCACCGTCGGGGCTGGAAGCGGTTTGCAGATCCTGGTCCCAAATTTCGCCGAATCCGCCACATTCTTCACAAGCGCCGTGTGGTGAATTAAACGAGAACAAACGCGGGTCGAGCTCCTCGAACGCGCGGCCACAGTTTGGGCAACTCATTTCGGTGCTCATGACCGTGAGCCTGTTTTTCGAATCAAGCAGACGCCCTGTGCCGCGGCCGATCTCCAGCGCCCGACGAACGACGTCGCGCGTCTCCGCAATTCGCTTCCTATCGATGAGACCAACCACCACATCGATCGTATGCTCTTTGAACCGCTCCAATTTTCGAAAATGCGGGATAGGAACTAGTTTTCCATCCACATACAGCGTGTCGAATCCCT
>QHPC01000171.1 GCA_003218915.1 Verrucomicrobiota bacterium | reverse complement strand
GTTTTCATGGCGAAGGCAAAGCGCGATGGGTAAGGGCAAATGTCCTTCGCGCAAGACACGTCCCACCAAATAGGCGCCGCGTCCGCGATAAAAAACACTCGAGATAATCTCCAGTTCGGGCTGCAAATTTTCGGTCGTGAGCACCGCTTCAATCCGCGTTGTAGCCAGTTTCGCTGTCTCCCGCAGGCTGCCCCAGCAGGTTTCATCAAAAGCATCCGTCAACACCGAATACAACAGTTCGGGCAGGCTTTGGCCACGATAAGTTTTCGCGATAGTGATCGAGGCGGTTGGCGGCGGCGCGTCGAAATCGGTATCGACAAATTCGATTGCCTGGTCAACGCCGTCCGTGGCAAAAACGCGGCGGGTTAACGAATTGAAAAATGTCTCGGCGATTTCCCAGGCCGGCGAGCAGGCAATGAGCGATGAGTAAACCGCTTTGATCCCCATCCAGATGCTGCGTTCAGGCAAACGAACGCCCATCAATTCACGGATGCGACTTGTGAGTCTGTCGAGGACATCGTTGTAAGAATGCAGGCGCTCGGCCGCGTCATTGAAACTGCCGAGCCAGTCGCGCGCCAAAAAACGTTCGCGCGCACGCTGGGTAATGGCGTTGAATCGCCTTTGGTAATCGAAAAAAGCTTGCTGCGCGGTTTCGGCACAACGCGCGGCAAGACGACTGTCGGTCAGGGAAGAAGACTCCTGGGCAGTCCTTTCGCTCGCGATTATCAAGCTTGCATTCAATGGAACTGCTCCGCTTCGGTGGAGCCGCCCAACGCCGTGGTCGAGCTTTTGCCGTCGGCGATAATTTGGGCGACCAGATCGAAGTAACCGGTGCCAACCTCGCGTTGGTGTTTCGTCGCCGAATAACCATCGCGTTCGGCGGCGAATTCCGCCTCCTGCAATACTGCATAAGCCGCCATACCGTGGTCGCGATAATCGCGCGCCAGATTAAACATGCTCGCGCTGAGGGCGTGGAATCCAGCCAGAGTGACGAATTGAAATTTGTATCCCATCGCGCCGAGCTCGCGCTGAAATTTCGCGATGCTGGCGCCGTCGAGCTGCTTTTTCCAGTTGAAAGAAGGCGAACAATTGTAAGCCAGTAGCTTGTTAGGGAATTTTGCATGCAGGTTCTCAGCGAATCGCTTTGCTTCCGCCAAATCCGGTTCGCTCGTTTCGCACCAGATCATATCGGCAAACGGCGCGTAACTTTGCGCACGAGCGATCGCCTGGTCGAGTCCGGCGCGGATGCGAAAGAAGCCTTCCGGCGTTCGT
The DNA here is from genome assembly GCA_003218915.1 of Verrucomicrobiota bacterium. Classification (GTDB taxonomy): domain Bacteria; phylum Verrucomicrobiota; class Verrucomicrobiia; order Chthoniobacterales; family UBA10450; genus Udaeobacter. Next base: position 16,340 of record QHPC01000171.1, on the reverse strand, counting down.
TCGCCCGTGAGAAATTCGCGATCGCGCTCATCCACATCGTTTGTAAGGAGAACGGCGCCGTTTGCGTCCGTGCGCGCGATCAGGATCATCGGCACGTCGCAAACATCGGCCGCCAAACGCGCGGCAACGAGATGCTGGATGGCGGTGCGCGTTGGCACCAATACCTTGCCGCCCATGTGTCCGCATTTTTTCTCGCTCGCGAGCTGATCCTCGAAATGTACGCCGGCCGCGCCGGCTTCGATCATTGCCTTCGTTAGTTCGAAAACATTGAGCGGTCCTCCGAAACCGGCTTCGCCGTCGGCTACGATCGGCGCAAACCAGTCAATATCGATCTCACCTTCGGCGTGGTAAATTTGATCGGCACGTTGCAAGGCATGATTGATCCGCCTAACGAGTTCCGGCACGCTGTTCGCCGGATACAAACTTTGATCGGGATACATTTGACCGGCTAGATTTGCGTCCGCAGCCACCTGCCAGCCGCTCACGTAGATCGCTTTCAAGCCAGCTTTGACCTGTTGCATCGCTTGATTGCCGGTCAGCGCGCCGAGGGCTGCGACGTAATCTTCGCTCTGTAACAGTTGCCAAAGTTTTTCAGCGCCGCGCCGCGCCAGCGTGTGCTCGATGCGCAGGCTGCCGCGCACGCGCTCCACGTCTGCCGACGAATAGGGTCTTGTTATGCCGCGCCAGCGCGCGTCGGCTTCAGTCGAGTTTCTCATAACCTGGTAACGTCAAAAATTCCGCAAACTCTTCGTCGGTGGTCATCTTGTCGAACAAATCGCGCGCGATTTCGAATTTCCCTTTGGCGAAACGATCGACACCGATCGCTTGTTTGATTTTCGCCAATTCTTCACTCAGCACTTCGCGAAACAGTTTCTTCGTCACTTTGCGGCCGTCGCTCAGTTTTCCATCGGGATGTCGAATCCATTGCCAGACTTGCGCGCGCGAGATTTCCGCCGTGGCGGCGTCTTCCATCAAATTGAAAATCGGGACGGCGCCGTTGCCGCGCAGCCACGCTTCGAGGTATTGCACGCCTACGCTCACGTTTGTGCGCAAACCTTGTTCGGTGATCGGGCCGCGCGGCCCGAAATCGAGCAGGTCTTTCGCGCAAGGATCGACATCGTCACGTTGGCGCGCGATTTGGTTGGGCTGTGGCATCCGGCGATCGAATGCTTCAGTCGCGAGCTGGACCATTCCAGGATGCGCCACCCACGTTCCATCGTGACCATCGCCGGCTTCGCGTTCCTTGTCCGCGCGCACCTTGGCGAACGCTTCTTCGTTCGCGTGCGGGTTGTTCTTCACCGGAATCTGCGCTGCCATCCCGCCCATCGCGAAAGTTTTCCGGCGATGACAAGTCTTGATGCAGAGCAACGAATACGAATGCATGAAATGCGTCGTCATCGTAATGATCGCTCGATCGGCCAGTAGGAAATCCGGTTTGCGGCGAAATTTTTTGATGCAGGAAAAAATGTAATCCCAGCGACCGCAGTTGAGCCCGCCAGAATGCTCGCGCAACTCGTAAAGAATCTCGTCCATCTCGAATGCGGCTGGAATGGTCTCGATTAAAACCGTGGCACGGACCGTGCCTTGTGGAATGCCGAGCTCATCCTGCGCCATCTTGAAAGCGTCATTCCAAATGCGCGCTTCGAGGTGGCTCTCCATTTTCGGCAGGTAAAAATACGGGCCGCTCCCGCGCGCGATCAGTTCCCTGGCGTTGTGAAAAAAGAAAAGACCGAAATCAAAGAACGCACCGGCCACCGGCTCGTCATCGACGAGCAGATGTTTCTCGTCCAGATGCCAGCCACGCGGCCTAACGAATAAGACCGCAGTGTGTTCGTTTAGCCGATATTCTTTTCCCTCCGGATTCGTGAACGTGATCGTGCGTCGAATAGCGTCGCGCAAATTGATCTGGCCTTCCACCATGTTGGCCCAGGTCGGCGCGTTGGCGTCTTCGAAGTCAGCCATGAAGACTTTCGCGCCGGAATTGAGCGCGTTGATCACCATTTTGCGATCAGTTGGCCCGGTAATTTCCACCCGGCGGTCCTGCAAATCGCGCGGAATCGGCGCGCAGTTCCAATCGCCTTCGCGAATGTGTTTAGTTTCCCTTAGGAAATCCAGCGACTCGCCGCGGTCGAATGCCTCTTGTCGATCTTGCCGGCGTTGGAGATATTCGTGGCGGCGCGATTCAAACGCGCGATGCAATTTCGCGACGAACGCCAACGCGTCCGGAGTGAGAATTTCATCGTAACCCATTCCGATCGCGCCCGTGATTTGCACTCCGTCGGGAAGATCGCGGACTGATGATTGCGCCATAATCAAAGATTGGAGGTTTTTTAGAGGGGTGTGATGGGGCTTATAATCTGAGATTCAAAATTTGGGTCAGCCGATTTGAGATCTGTAACGCGACTGCAACGAATGTAATTCTACATGGCATAGCATTCGACCGCCAGAGTCGCAGGTTACGCGCGCGTCCGAGGCGCGCAGGGTGCATTTTTGGCAGGGTCTGCGCGCTGCGCGTACCGGGCGCTGCGGCGCCGTGTCCCTACCAATTTTTGCGAAACAAAAATTTCTCTATTCCAGCCTCTCGATTCGGTTCAAAAGGAAGTTTGGTTCAAGCTGCCGTAAGGCCTGCGCGGATCACGGCGGATATGAGGATTGTCGCAAGCGCGGTCTCATCGCGACGGTTCCGGATTTGCTTCTGCGTATTTTTGAAGGCGTAGCGCGTTAAGGCAACTGCTTCCCGAGGATCATCGGTCAATCGTGAAGCGAAGCTGTAAACGGCGGGATAATAACGAGCAACCAAGTTATCAAAACGTGAGGTTTTCGCTTTCATCGGTGGCTTTCTTTTTTTGATTAGTCGCAGTGGCATTGGTTTCCGGTTCACCTCATTCTACGGGAATGACAGAGCGAAGTTCTCACAATATGGAATCAGGACGGCGTAAACGGTTGTCGTAGTGGCGACTTTGACGCTCCTCACGGCCAGCCTAGACCGCGGCCACGAATTGCCTTTGGAGGAATCGCCATGTGTAAACAATTCGCTACTTTTCTTGTGGCGGCGCTCGCCTGCGGAACCCTCAGCGCGCAGGAGCTCTCGCCAACGCACCTAAATCAACCGACACTGACTCCGCAAAACAGCGGCACCACCAACGGTTTGATTGCAGTGTGGCCAGTGAATCCGCGAGTAGTCTGGGCGTGCGGTCGCGCCGGCGCCTTCACCGTCACCACTGACGGCGGTCAGACGTGGAGAGCCGGTGTCGTCCCCGGCGCCGAAGCGCTGCAATTTCGAGATGTACAAGCTTTCAGCGCGAGTGTTGCTTATTTGATGTCCATTGGAGCGAATCCCACAGATTTTCGCGTCTACAAAACGCTGGATGGCGGCGCGACCTGGACGATTCAGTTTGAAAATCAGAATCCAAATGCTTTCTACGACGGCTTGGCGTTTTGGACGCCGCATCGGGGGATTGCACACAGCGACTCGGTGAATGGAGTGTTCCCGGACTTGCGTACTACCGACGGAACGACGTGGCAGGATATCAGTAACAATATGCCGCCGGCGCTGCCGGGCGAATTCTCCTTCGCGTCGAGTGGTACTTGCGTCTCAACGCAAGGTGGGAGGAACGCGTGGATTTGTACGGGCGGATCGGACATTGCCAGGGTCCTGGCCACCAGAGACGGAGGCGACACTTGGAACGCGTATAACACGCCTCTGATAAGTTCGCCCAGCGCGGGCGCGTTTACCGTTGATTTTCGTGATCCGTTTCGTGGGATTGTGGGCGGCGGTGATTTGGACCCCGGCGATCCCAATAACGCGCGTACTGCTACTTCGAGTGATGGCGGCCAAACCTGGACTCTTACCAGCCCACCGCCGGTGACAGGAGCCATCTTCGGCCTGAGCTACGTCGGCCGAACCGGTAACGCGCCTGGGGACAACCTTGGCCGAGCGGTGGTCATTACCGCCAATGACGGAGGCGCGGCGTGGACTCCCGACGAAGGAACCACGTGGTTCGCGTTGCCTGGTGTGAGCGGCTTTTGGGCGGTAGGTTTTGCCACACCCAAAGCCGGGTGGCTTGTGGGTACGGACGGCCGCATTTTAAAGATTAGTTTCTAGCGGACGCGTCGCGCACGGCAACACTCGCCAGGCTTTGAGCAAAGCCACCGGCGGCTGGCTACTGCCGTTTGCCCTTGGAAAGTTTTGCGGAATTCCCTCAGGCCAGCGCTTCGATTCGATTCAACAAGTCTTTCTTGCTGGCGACTCCGGTGACTTGATCGCGCAGTTGGCCGTTCTTGAAAAATAGTAAAGCCGGAATCGCGCGAATATTGTACTTGAGCGAAAGGCTCTGGTTCTCGTCTACGTTAACCTTTGCGACCTTCACTGCGTCCGCTTTTTCGCGCGCAATCTCATCCAGCAGCGGCGCGATCATTTTACAGGGACCACACCATTCCGCCCAAAAATCGACGATCACAGGCTTGTCGTCCTGCGTCACTTCACGGTCAAAATTGGATTCATCGAGCTTAATAACAGAGGAATTATCCATAGCTTAAGAAAGGTAAGTCCAAATCTGAATAATCAAAATCACGGCCGCAACACCAAGCAACAGCCACGACAGCGGCATTGGATTTTTCTCCTCTGCCGCCACAGCGATTGAAGGATTCTGAGGTGCCACCTCGGGCATGGCGACAAGCGGTTGAGTCTTTCTCATCTGAACCGTCGGAAGGGGAATGCGAACTGTCTCTTTTATCGGCCCCGATGGCGGCAGATCCGGTGCAGGGGTGACCGCGGCGCTTAACGGTGGGGGTTGTGGCGGCTGGAAGAATTGCGAGGAGCCTCCCTCCTGAACAGCAGGTTGCGGTTCAGTTAAAATGTGAACAGGCGGTTCACGCAGCGGCAATTGAATTCGCACTGTGTCGCGCGATTTCGTATTTGGCTCTGGAGGTCTTTCCGCAACCTCAGGAGTTACGGAAATGCGCGTCGTTTCTTTTTTCGGTTCGTTTGGTTCGGTCATCTAGCGAAATAAGTACGAAGGAGTTTGCTCAGGAAAAAGACTGCTGTCACGTGTTAAGTACCCTTTGCCAAAAAATCCCTTTGGTAAGCAGTCGACTCAGGCCAGCAGATCGTAGCCGCGGCATCCCACGATCGTTCGCCGAACGAATTCGCCGACGGGAGCCTCTTTCGACAAAATGACGCGCGCATCAACATCCGGGGCATCGGCTTCGCTCCGCGCGACATGCGGCTGATCCACTAATAATTTCAATTCTCTTCCAGTTTTTTCATGAGCAGTTTCATGCGCGATTTCTCGCTGAATCGACATCGCCATCCGGTAGCGCGCGTTCTTAACTTTTACCGGAATCTGATTCGGCATTTTCGCAGCGCGCGAGCCTTCCTCCTGTGAATATTTGAATATTCCGAGTCGCTCGAACCGGATGCGCCGGATGAAGTCGAGAAGACTGGCGAATTCGTCGTCGGTTTCGCCAGGAAACCCGACGATGAAAGTGGTACGCAACGAAACACCCGCAATTCCAGCGCACAGTCTTTGAATCAAATCTTCGATGTGTTGACGCGAAGTCTCCCGCCGCATGCGTCCCAACATCGAATCGTCGATATGTTGCAAGGGAATATCGATGTAGCGCGCAACCTTGTCGCATCGCGCAATGGTTTCAATGAGTTCATCGCTCCAATGCGCGGGGTGCGTATAGAGCAGGCGCACCCAGAAGTCCCCCTCGATTTTCTGGATTTCGCGAAGAAGGGCGGCAAGCGTTGGGCCCCGTGTCGAGTCTACTGGTTGGCGCGGTCCCGCCTTCGCTGTCCAGAGGTCCATCCCGTAATAGGTCGTGTCCTGGCTAATCAAATTGCTTTCCCGAACGCCTTCGCTGACGAGTCCCCGAATTTCGGCAAGCACCGATTGTGGCGTGCGACTGCGGTGTTTGCCGCGCATCTGTGGAATCACGCAAAAACTGCACGGGTGGTTGCAGCCCTCGGCAACCTTTACGTACGCGGAATGTGCGGGTGTAAGCCTGAAGCGCGGCGTATCGTAATCTGGAACGTAAGTCGGGCGAGTTGAAAAAATACTGTAGCCGGCATCGGTGATCCCGGGGTCACCGACCCCGGCTACAATTTTTTCAATTATCTCACCAAGCTGCGCGACCTGATCCAAGCCGATGAACGCGTCCACCTCGGGCATTTCTTCTTGCAGCTCACGCGCAAATCGTTGCGACATGCAGCCGCTGACGATCAGTTTTTGATCGGATCGCTTGTTCAAGCCGCGCTGCTGGTGCGCCTCCAGAATCGCTTCGATTGACTCCTCCTTGGCTGAATCTATGAACGCACAGGTGTTAACGACCAGGACGTCGGCGTCCTCCGCGCGCGAAGTGATTTCCATGCCACGCTGCAACACACTGCCAAGCATGATCTCCGCGTCGACGAGGTTCTTCGCGCAACCAAGGCTGATCATGCCGACTTTGGTGGGCTGTATTGGTGGGCGTGTCGCCTGCTCCTTACATTGCGCGCGGCGACTTGCAGCCGACACGGCTGCCGGTGCAGCTGGCGAATTCATGAATCGGGCATCAGTTGACCGTCACGTCCTTGTCGCCATCTTCCAGCGCCTTGCCGTTTTTCGTAATCTGAACAGCCTCAGGATCGAGAACGCGAATCGAGACATGTTTGCCGCGAAACTCCACAGGGCCATCTGCAGGAGACACCCACCGTTCGAAGGCGGGACTTCCGTCATTATCGCCAACAGTCACCTTCACATAGGTTCTTTTGAGCGGCCGAATGGCTACGCGATTTTGCTCGCTTGATTCTGCGGGAGATGAATTCGTCTGCGGCGGCGCTTGCGCCAGTTCCTCAGGGCGCACAGGCTTCGCCTTACGCACCTCTGGTTCACTTGGAGCTGCCGGAGCTGCTGCAACAGCTTTTCGCACGACTGTCGGACCAACCGAAGCGGATGGCGCGATTGTTGGGGCGGACGCAACAACTCCTGGTGACGCTCCGGTAGTCCCCGGTTGTCCGGCCTTGGGACTTGAAACTGGAGACGCACTCGGTGACACCTGTGCGGTGGAATCCGCTTGTCCAGGCGCAAGCCGCCGCACGTTGAGGATCAACTTCATTACGGAGAAGCCGACTACCAACACCAGCACGCCGAAGATGAGCGGCATCGGTGAAATGCGTTCGTGGCTGGTTGGTGTGGGCCGGCGGCGCCGAATGACCGGCGCACTGACTGGTTTCTCAGGGCGATTTTCCTGCAGATAGGAGTAACCATCGACCGTCACGCGTTCGGAATCTTCAAACGCGTCCAGATATGGCGTGACGTCGACATCTAAAAATTTGCCGTAGATGAGAAGAAAACCTTTTGCATATGCAAGGCTGGGGAACTGCGAAAAATCGTCTGCCTCAATCTCTGCCAGCCGCGCGGGACGAATCTTTGTCATCCGGGCTGCTTCGTCGAGCGTAAGGTTCCTCGCGAGCCTCGCTTCCTGAAATTTTTTACCAAGCCCTTCTATCGTCATTGCGCAGAAAACAGCGGCTAAACGGCAGCATCGAGATCGACCAGAATCTCGCGTGGTTTGGCGCCTTCGCCGGGACCTAAAATACCGCGCTGCTCCAGAATATCAACGATCCGCGCAGCGCGCGTGTAGCCGAGTCGCAGGCGGCGTTGAAGCAGCGAGGTGGAGGCGCGTTTTTCCTGCCGAATGATCTCCAGGCACTTTTCGACCAGCTCTTCGTCTTCATCTGTTACATCTTCTTCAGGCGTCGCGGCAGACTGTAGCTTCTCGTGCATTGCGGTATCAAAAGCCGGCGGACTTTGCGCGGAAACAAATTCCACCAGCCGATGAATCTCGTCATCAGTAACAAGCACGCCTTGTGCACGAATGAGGCGCGAAGCACTCGGCGGCAGATAAAGCATATCGCCCTGGCCGAGCAATCGATCGGCTCCGTTTTCATCCAGAATCACGCGACTGTCGATCTTGGAAGCGACCTGAAATGCGATACGGCTCGGAATATTCGCTTTAATGACGCCGGTGATGACGTCTGCGCGGGGAGTTTGCGTAGCGACGACAATGTGAATACCGGCTGCGCGAGCCATTTGTGTGATGCGTGCAATGCCACTTTCAACATCTGCAGGCGCGGTTTGCATCAAATCCGCCAACTCATCGATGATGACAACGACATACGGCATCTTGTCGGGAATCTGCAGCTGATCTTCACGCGGAACCTTGATCTCACTGGAGGGGCGAACTCCTGCGAGCCCGGCGTCGCTGGAGCTCTGCCCTCCATCGGCATCCTCTTCGTCGGGGTTTTTCTTTTTCTTCGGTCGTACGTTGAAACCCACAATGTTGCGCACGCCAACGCGGGCAAAAATTCTGTAACGACGCTCCATCTCATCGATCAGCCAGCGCAAGGCGAGCATCACTTTTTTTGGATCGACAACTATCGGGAACGCGAGATGCGGCAGCGAACTATACGCCTGGAGTTCGACCATCTTCGGGTCAACGATCACCAGACGGAGTTCTTCGGGCGTGAAACGAAAGAGCATGCTGGCGATCACTGCATTGATACAAACACTCTTCCCACTGCCAGTGGTACCGGCAACCAACAGATGCGGCATTTGCGCGAGGTCGGCAATGATCGCTTTGCCATAAACATCTTTGCCTAAAGCGAGCGGAATCTTGGCGTGTCCCTTCGCCTCTTCCCAGTCGGATGACTGCAAAAGTTCACGCAGTTTTACTGTCACTTTTCGGCTGTTCGCCAGTTCGATGCCCACCGTGTCTTTTCCGGGGATCGGCGCGAGGATATTGATTCGTTCGGCGCGCGTGGCTCGAGCAAGGTCCCACTCCAGGCTTACAATCTTGTCCACACGAACGCCTTTGGCCGGATAGACTTCGTAGCGGGTAATAGTCGGTCCCTTTGTGATATCACCCGGCGCTACGGCAATCCCGAATTGCCCCAAAGTCTCAATCAAAACTCGCTGGACGTCCTCCAGCTCCGAAGGATCAGCGGTGCCACGTCCCTCCAGGCTATGCTCGTCCAGCAAATCCATCCCAGGTAGGACATAGTTTTCCGATGTCCAAGCTGGGGTCATCACACTTGGAGCCGACCTCGCTTTCTGTTCGCCAGCTCGCAATTCAGCGAGAGATGGTTTTCTGCGCGTCTCGTGTTCGTTCGGCAATGCGGTTGTGTCAACGACCCTTGGTTTTGGCCGATTTGCCAGTTCCTCTGGCGAAATCATTGGCCCAGTCGACTCGGACGCGGGCACGCCTTTCTTTTTCAATTGCTTTTCGAGTAATCGCCGCTGCTTGATGAGCTGCTGCTCACTGATTGCCAGTTTCCCCTTGAGATCCGATTTGCGCAGCCTGCGGCGCAATCGCCATTCCTGCAGGCTTACACTCATGCGTCGCATCAACGCGACCGTCTCGCGAACAAGATGAATGGGACGCAGTCCGGTGACCAGGATCAGCGTGGTAACATAAATTCCAATCAACAAGAGAAGCGTACCGAGTGGGCCAACAGCGTTGCGAAGTAACCCACGGTGCTGATCGGCGAAAGCGTATCCGATCCAACCGCCCGGTCCCTGGATGTTGAAGGCGGCGTGCCAGCCCTGCAAATGATACGGCTGCACATGCAGCAAACAGGCACCCGATATGATAAACAAAGCGATCCAGGCCAACCGCGGCACGAACCGCAAAGCTGGATAAAACAGTTTTGCGGCACCGAAACCCAGCAGGATTGCGGCCAAAAGGTATGCCGCCGCTCCAATGAATTGATAGCAAATTCCCGCAATGATTGCGCCTACTGGGCCGATGAAATTCTGCGCAGGGCGATTCGCCGGCGAAATATGGCTGAACCAAATCCAGGACGGCACATCCTTCGGCGTGTAGGAAATCAGCGCAAAAAACAGCAGGGTTCCCGAGAATAGCAGAACGAGAGCGAAGACTTCGTTCCACGCGCTGTGTCTGTCTGTGCGAGCCACCGCGTCTGATAGTAGTCCCGCAGCAGCGTCTTTCAATCTTTTGTAGAGAGGCATGCGCCAAGCGCCTGGGCGGTTGACACAAATGCGGCTACAACTGCCGTCGTTGATCGCAATCGAAGTGCTGAGGAATCACGCGCTTTCGGCTTGCAGGTTACCGGCGAGGCTGATAACTGTGCCAGCGCATTATGGCTCTTTTCCTCCGCTACGGCCTCAGTGCTGTTGCGCTCTGCATGCTGCTGTTTTGCATATCGTGCGAAAAACATCCGCTCGGCCAAATGCCGGAAGTCCAGCGGGAGCAGCCCGATCCGGCAACGAGAGTCTGGTCCGAAGACAGCAAAATCGAGTCTGAAAAATCGGCACCCTCGCCGGGCCCGGCGGAAGCTGCTCCGCACGAAGCTCGTTAGGCAAAGGAGATCATATGGCCAATCACACATACGCAACCTCGCCGCCAAACTTAACGGGCATGCCGCCGGGCGTACCGTACATCATCGGCAACGAAGCTGCCGAGCGTTTCTCTTATTACGGCATGAAGTCGGTCCTGACCGTTTTCATGGCGCATTACATTTTGAATCAGTCCGGTGTGCTTGCGCCGATGAGTTCGAACGAGGCGTACATGTACACGCATTACTTCGTTTTCGGCGTTTACTTTCTCCCGATTCTCGGCGCGGTCATCGCCGACGGCTGGCTGGGCAAATATTGGACCATCCTCTCGCTCTCGATCGTCTACTGCCTGGGCAATCTCACGCTCGCGTGCATGGCCACTTCCTGGGGGATTGCGATTGGCCAGCGAGCGATGCTGGCGATCGGACTGTTTCTGATTTGTCTGGGGGCAGGCGGCATTAAACCATGCGTGTCGGCAAACGTTGGCGATCAGTTTGGGGATTCGAACAAACATCTGCTGTCGAAAATGTTTGGCTGGTTCTATTTCTCGATTAACGCCGGCTCTTTCATTTCTTCGCTTCTTTGTCCCTGGCTTCTCGGCAATCCGAAGTACGGACCGGGGTGGGCATTCGGAATCCCTGGGATCGCGATGCTGATCGCGACTTTGTTTTTCTGGGGCGGTCGCAAGAAAATGGTGCACGTGCCGCCGGCTGGACTTGGTTATCTGCGCGCAACATTTAGCAAGGAAGGTCTCATCACCCTCGCGCGAATCGCAATGGTTTACGTTTTCATTTTGGTCTTTTGGGCCTTGTGGGGAATGAGCAATGGCGCCGAATGGACGTTGCAAGCCGAGAAAATGGATCTGCATGTGTCCTGGCTGCCGTGGATCAACATTAGCTTTTCGCCATTTCACCTTTCAGCGGGATGGGGTTTGGATTTGCTGGCAGCGCAGGTGCAAACCGCAAACCCTATTTTGATCCTGATTTTTATTCCACTGGTCAACTATGTGATCTACCCGCTGATTAACTCTGTCTTCCCGCTGACGCCGCTGCGAAAAATCGGAATAGGCCTCTTCATTACCGCGCTCTCTTTTGTCGTTATTGTCATGATCCAAGAGTGGATCGATGCAGGATTAAGACCGCACATCAATTGGCAATTCCTGGCCTACGTTGTTCTGACGCTTGGTGAAGCAATGGTATCGATCACCGGCTTGGAATTTTCCTATACACAGGCGCCGAACACGATGAAGAGCTCTGTGATGGCGCTGTGGCTTCTCACCGTCGCCTCAGGTGAACTCTTCGTCGGCCTCGTCAATAAATGGATTTTGGGCGCAGGCGCCGCGCATAAAATCAGCGACTATCAGTACTTTACCTTCTTCACCTGGTTGATGTTTGGAGCCGCTGTCGTCTTCGTCATCGTTGCTTGTTTCTATAAGGGCCGCACCTACCTTCAAACACAGCAACCCACTCTGGATGAAATCGCGACGGAGCCGATTCTTCACGGCGGCACGCCGAGCTGAATTCGATGAAAAGCATCATCGCAACTGCATCCGTGTTACATCGAGCAGTATTTGCGGACCAATCCCGAGGATGCGACGGAGCTCGGCGACCATCGGTTTGACGCTCAGCTCACTGATTACTCACCCGAAGCACGGGCGAAAGAACTGGCCGCGCAAAAGGAGTTTCGCGAAAAACTGGGCGCCATCGATGGCTCACAGGTTACCGGTGCAAACAATATCGATTTTCGCATTCTCAAAGAGAACATCGATTACCAAATTTTCCGGGCTGAAGAGTTAAAGGAGCCAGAGTGGAATCCGCTCGTTTACATGCAAAGCCTGGCCAACAGCCTGTATTTGTTGGTTGCGCGCGATTTCGCGCCACCAGAACAACGGATTCCAAATTTGCGACAGCGTATGGAAGTAATTCCCCGCGTAATCGGTCAGGCAAAAGCCAACTTGCAACATCCGCCGCGCGTCCACACGGAAACGGCGATTGAGCAAACACAAGGGGCAATCAATCTCGTACGGGAAGGACTCGCCCCGCTTCTTGATCACGCACCGCAGATGAAGAAGGACTTGGCGCCGTTACAGGAAAAAACCTCCGCTGCTCTGGAGGACTACAAAAAGTGGCTGCAGACCAATCTGCTGCCGCGCTCCGACGGTAATTTCCGCCTCGGCGCGGAAAAGTTTCGAAAAAAGCTGCGCTTTGCGCTTGCTTCGGACTTGTCGATGGAAGAAATCATGAAGCGCGCGCAGGCCGACCTGAAACAGACGCAAACCGCTATCTACGAAACTGCATTACCGCTCTATAAAAAATATTTTCCTGGCACCGACTCGGCGACACTCGAGGACAAACACAAGGTAACGGCGGCAGTACTCGATAAGCTTGCAGAACAGCATCCCGAAGATGCCACCGTAGTCGGTTATGCGAAAGAAGTTGTTGGCGAAGCAACTAATTTCGTCAGGTCGCACAATCTTGTTACCATTCCGAACACGCCGCTGGATGTGATCGCAATGCCTGAATTCAAGCGCGGTGTGGCAATTGCATATTGCGATTCTCCCGGCCCACTCGACAAGGCCGGTAAAACGTTTTTCGCCGTTGCGCCGACGCCGAAGGATTGGTCGAAGGAACGGAAAGAATCGTTCTTTCGCGAATATAACAACTATGAGATTCGCGATTTGACCGTGCACGAGGCGATGCCGGGGCATTATTTGCAGCTCGCTCATGCAAACGAATTCAGCGCACCCACCTTGGTCCGCGCCATCTTTCGTAGCGGCACGTTCATTGAGGGTTGGGCGGTTTATTGCGAACAGGTGATGGCGGAACAGAGCTACGGCGGACCCGAAGTGAAAATGCAGCAGTTGAAAATGCGGTTGCGCGCAATCGCCAATGCGATTCTCGATCAAAGCATTCACGCCGGGAACATGACCGAGAAGGAAGCCATGGATTTGATGATTAGACAGACTTTCCAACAGGAAGGCGAAGCGGTTGCGAAGTGGAAACGTGCACGACTCACTTCAGCTCAGCTGTCGACTTATTTCGTCGGCGCCACCGAGCATCTCGATTTGCGCGCAGCGGCGGAGAAGAAACCGGATTTCGATCTCAAGAAATACAACGACCAGGTTATTTCATACGGTAGCCCACCGGTGAAATACGTGAGGGAGCTAATGGGGTTGTAGGGCGTTTCTGCGAAGCGCCGAATCCAAGTTGGCGTCTGGCACAGACGCCCTACAATTACGTAAGGACCAACTCGTTATCATGCCCAATCTCGCCACGTGGATGCGCCCGAAGGATGAAAAATGGTTTCGCCCGTTTTTCGCGAAGCATCCTGACATCCATGTTTTCGACGCGCGCAACGGCGATGTTCCGATGGATCAAATGGACGGCCTGCTCCTGACAGGCGGTTCCGATATCACGCCGGAATTTCTGCGTCAGGAGAACGTCGATGTGAACCTGATCGACAAAGACGATATTGATCCGAAGCGCGACCTTTGGGAGTTCGAGGCGATTTCAATGGCGGTCAAGCGTGGGCTGCCGATTCTCGCCATTTGCAGGGGCATTCAAGTCCTGAATGTCGCTCTGGGCGGCACTCTCAAGCTCGATATTCCGGGTCATAGGCTGCCGGAACAAAAAGAGCAGGACATTCAACGATTGCGTTACGACGGCAAGGCGAAGCACCGATTCGAAAATGTAAACAGCTCACATCATCAGGCGATCGATCGGCTTGCGGACGGTTTCGAGGTCGAAGCGTGGAGCGCCGGTGACGATATCATCGAGCAAGTGCGTCTGCGCAATTATCCATTCGCTCTAGCGGTCCAGTACCATCCCGAGCGTGGAAAAATCTACGATGCGCTCTTCGAGAATTTCTTCCACAAGGTCGAGTCATTCCGAGCGGAGTCGAGGAATCCCGTGAAGCGGCCTTGAGATTTCGCCACAGGATGTCTCGATTCCACTCGACATGACCGAGGCGCACCAGATGCCGACTCTCCAAAACATAATCGCGATCGGGCGCTATTTGCCACGATAAACGCAGCGTGCGGTCGCTGTTTCGTGCACCACGATTTCGCAAAGGCCAGGACACTGCGATTCCAATTTCTTCCAGAACCACTCGGCCATTTTTTCAATCGTCGGGTTCTCCAAGCCTTCGATGTCGTTGAGATAGGCGTGATCCAACCGTTTCATCAACGGTTTCATTGCGTCGCTGATTCTGGCGTGATCGTAAACCCATCCGGTCTTTGGATCGACATCGCCTTCCACTGAGACTTCGACCTTAAAACTGTGGCCATGTACACCACGGCATTTGTGGCCCTGTGGCGCATTAGGCAAAGTCTGCGCCGCTTCAAAGGTGAAATCCTTCGTCAGACAAGCTCTCACGGTCGGGAAAATACCATCGCTACCGCTCTCTTGTCATCCCGAACGAAGTGAGGGACCTCTCACAAACTCAGAAGATCACGCGAGCCAGCTTGTGTGATCCACCAGCCGCTGTGAGATCCTTCGTCGTCTTCGCGACACGGATGACCGCTTACGGCGTGGGAGCTTCTGATCAGACTCCGCGCTGTGTTGGGCTCCAGATGAATTTGTGCATCTGAAGTTGAAATCGAACATCGAGTTTGTCCGCCAAGATCCAGTCGACAATCTCACGAGGATCGATCCGTCCAAAGATCGGCGAGAACAGCACGGCGTGACAGCGCGAAGAAAGATCGTAGCGCTGCACCTTGTCGCGCGACCATTCGTAATCTTCCCGCGAGCCCATCACGAATTTCACTTCGTCGCGCGAAGTGAGACGATCAACATTCGACCAGAGATTTTTCTCCACTTCACCGCTGCCCGGCGTTTTCAAATCCATTATCCGATGGACCCGCGGGTCGACTTTTGAGATATCGTGCGCGCCGCTGGTTTCAAGCAGAATCGTATAGCCGGCATCACACAACATCGACATCAACTGCAGCACGCGCTTCTGGAGCAACGGTTCGCCGCCTGTGATCTCGACCAAAGGACAGCGAAACGCGGCCACGGCATCCACGATCTCCTTTAATGTCCGTTTCTTTCCCTCGTAAAACGCATACTCCGTATCGCAATAATTGCAGCGCAGATCGCAAAACGTCAGGCGCACGAATACACAAGGTTGTCCTACCCAGGTGCTTTCACCCTGAATTGAGTGATAGATTTCGTTAATTGTCAGCGTCTCTTCGCGCTCGGCCGTCACGTTAACAAAGTCTTACGCGAAGAATCGCAAAGCAAGTGACCCCGAGGCGCGGCCGCAGGCAGCTATCCTATGGCTTGACGCTACAACCGGCGTCCATAATCTGAAATGAGGCGGCAAAGCCCGCACTTGATTTGGCAACGCGTTGGGGACAACGCGTTCCACCTTGGCTTCGCCAAGTGTATAGTTTTTTAGCGTGAATATAGTAGTAGCTTTTTATCGTTCCTCGGTCGGGAAAAAAATAATCGTCGCGGTCACCGGAATCATTCTGATCCTTTTCGTGATCGGACATTTGCTCGGGAATTTGCAGATTTTCATCGGGCCGGACTGGATCAACGGTTACTCACAACATCTGCACGATCTCGGTCCCTTGCTTTGGTTGATCCGAATTTTTCTGCTCGCCGTTGTCATTATTCACATCTACGTGACCATCCAATTGGCGATTGAAAACCGGCGTGCCCGGCCTGAGGCGTACATCGACAAGCACTACGTCAAAGCAACGTTCGCATCGCGTCACATGTTGATGAGCGGGCTAATCGTGCTCGCGTTTATTGTCTATCATCTCGCGCATTTCACAGTGCGGATAGCCGATCCCCGGTTTGGCTTACTGAAGGCTGACCCCCTCGGGCATTACGACGTTTACTCCATGATGGTGTACGGCTTTCAAAATTATTATGTGTCGGGGTTTTACGTGCTCGGTTTGTTTCTGCTTACGCTCCATTTGAGCCATGGATCATCCAGCTTTTTCCAATCGCTTGGATTGAATGATAAGAAACTGACGCCGAGCCTCGCCTT
>QHPC01000002.1 GCA_003218915.1 Verrucomicrobiota bacterium | reverse complement strand
TCCACCAACGGCTGAGCCGTCGCGCGATTGTGTCCTTCAGAACAGGCGGTTCCGTGCCGAGATCTCGGAGTTTTTTTTCCCAGCGCTGCGCATGGCGCTCTTCCGCTTCGGCCATGCGCAGAAGAACGCCTCTCCGTTTCTCATCGCGCTCACGCCCGGCCAGATCACGATACGTCTGCGCGGTCTCCACTTCTGCCTGCCAATTGCGTTTGACGACTTCGACCGTTTGGTGCCGATCTTTCGAATCGCGAGGTGAACCTTCGCCGTTCATGTATGCGCTCAATCTGCCGGTTCGATCGCTGAACCAATTGCTGGCTCCGCTCTTGCTCTGAGTTGCTGCGTTGTAATTACAATCGCGACTGAACCGATAATCAGCGCGGCAGCAATTAGAACACGCATACTCAATTTTTCTCCAGCAAAACCGGCGCCTAACAAGACTGCTACAATCGGATTCACATACGCATAAGTAGCAACCTTCGCCGGCTCACAATGACGAAGCAGCCAAATGTAGGCCGTGTATCCAACCACAGCTCCAATGATTATCAGATAAATGAATGAAGCGAGCGACAACATCGAGATTGAGCGCGGATGAAAACTCCGCAGCTCACCAGTTAGAATGCCGGCGAGCAAAAGGAGCAGTCCCCCGCAGAGCATCTGTTGGGCGGCCGTCAGAAACGGAGAAGGTGCATGCTTCGCGCTGCGCGAATAGAGCGATCCTGCCGACCAGATGAAGGATGAAACGAGCAGGATCGACATTCCGATCGCAGGATGTCGTCCGTCGTTTGAAGAAAAACGCAGAGCTGGCCCAAGCAAGAAGCCAACACCAGCAAGACCGCCGACCAGACCAAGCCACACAATCGGTGCGGGCTTGGGCGCCGTTCCCGTCGCCCAGCCCAGAATGACAATATAAATCGGGACAATCGCCACAATCAGCGCGGCCAAGCCTGAGTCGATATACTTCTCGGCGATCGTGACGCCGCCATTACCTCCAAGTAGCAGACACGCACCAACGACCAGCGATACGCGCCAGTTCGCCCAGCTCGATTTCCAAGCGCCTTGCGACCACGCGATCGCGAACATAATCACTCCCGCCAGCAGGAATCGCGTCCCAGCCATTAGAAACGGCGGAATACTCTCAATGGTGAAGCGGATGCCGAGATAAGTCGAACCCCAAACGAGATAAAGGGCTGCGAAAGCAATGATGATTCGGATTTTTGTAGGCGCAGCCATAGCAAGGATTTGGTGCAAGTTTGCAATCTGCGCGGTCGATCACAGAGCAAGTTAGAAACTTGCGCCACATCGAGCTCAAGAGAGCGCGATCTTCAGATCGCCCCAGGCGGACTCCCTAGTCACAACTAAGCGCCGCGCTTAAAAAGCAATCGATACAGCAGCAACAGGATCACGGCGCCAATGACCGACATGATCCAGCCGGCCGTATAATTCTCGCCTGCAAAAATGCGGCCAATCCACGTGCCGACAAACGCGCCGGCGATGCCGAGCAGGATCGTAACGATGAAACCGCCGGGATCCTTTCCCGGCATCAATAGTTTCGCGATGGCACCGACGACGAGACCGATAACGATTGTCCAAAGAATATTCATAACGAAGCGCTTGTATCGGGTTGATTTGCATCCGGCAAGAAAATAAGTCCGGGAAACGAGCTTACAATTGAATCACTTGCGCGGAGAGAATGTCTTCGCTCGCACAAATTTCCTTCAGCACCTCTTCGCCCGGCGCCGTGTCCAGGTTTAATACCGTGAGCGCTGTGCCACCTGCTTGATTTCGGCTCAGCGACATCGTTGCGATATTTACGCCATGATCACCGAGCAATGTCCCAATTCGTCCAACCATTCCAGGTCGGTCCGTGTTTTCCAATACCAGCACAACACCGTGCGGACGCGCTTCTACCGGACGACTGTTGATGCTTACGATTCGTGGAGTGGCGCCGAAAAACGCGCCGCCAACCGAAACAACTTTTCCTTCGCCCGCAGCGGATAATTCGAGCATGTCCGTATAGTCTCCGAGCGCGCTCATCCGCGATTCGCTTATTTTCAAACCAAGAGTTTCGGCGAAACCGGGCGCGTTGACTTCGTTGACTTCGCTGCCGCCGGCTATTTGCAGGAAGCCTTTCAAGATTGAGCGCGTGATTGCCGTGGTATCAACTTCGTTCACCTTGCCGCTGTAATTGATGTTGAGAGTCTCGGCGCGCTTTGGGGCAAGCTGCGAGAGAAATCTGCCCAATTTTTCGCCAAAGCGCAGATGAGGTCCAATGATTGCCAGAGTTTTCGCATCGAGACTGGGCATGTTCACCGAATTGCGAATCGTGCCTTCGAGCAAAGCGGCGCGAATCGAGTGCGCAATCTCAATTCCAACGCTCTCCTGTGCTTCCGCGGTGGACGCGCCGAGATGCGGAGTAAGAACAAGATTGGGGGCGCCGCGCAATTGAGAATCGGCTGGAAGCGGTTCGATTTCGAAAACGTCCAGCGCTGCGCAGGCCACATGCCCATCTTGCAAAGCTTTCACCAGCGCGTTTTCGTCGACCAAGCCACCCCGCGCACAATTGATAATACGGACGCCGCGTTTGGTTTTCCCTAACCGCGTTCCATCGAGAATGTGCCGCGTTTCTGCGGTAAGCGGCGTGTGCAGCGAGATGAAATCTGCGCTTGTGAGCAAATCATCGAGCTCGTCCACCAACTCGACCTGGAGACTGCGAGCGCGCGATGCGGAAAGATATGGATCGTATGCAACCACGCGCATTCCGAAAGCAATGGCGCGCCGGCTGAGTTCGCCGCCGATCCGGCCCATTCCAATTATGCCCAGCGTTTTGTTGTAAAGCTCAACACCTTCAAAATTCTTTTTGTCCCAATTTTTGCTGCGAACGTTTGCGTCGGCCTGCGGAATCTTTCGCGCCGCTGAAAGCAACAGTGAAAACGCATGCTCGGCCGTGGAAACCGTATTTCCACCAGGCGCATTCAGCACGATGATGCCGCGGCGCGTGGCCGTCTCAACGTCAACGTTGTCCACCCCCACCCCAGCACGCCCGACCACGCGCAACTTCGCGCCTGCATTCAAAGTATCGGCAGTGACTTTTGTCTGGCTGCGTACGACAAGCGCACTGAAGTCCGGAATGAGATCGACAAGCTCTTTCTCGCTTAACCCGGTTTTGATCACCGCCTCGAGTCCGCCATCGGGGCAAAGCTCGTCCACTCCACGCTGCGAAATTGCGTCGGCGATTAGGACCTTGGGCGGAGTCACGAGAAGTCGAAGCTTAGAACTT
>QHPC01000001.1 GCA_003218915.1 Verrucomicrobiota bacterium | reverse complement strand
GGAACAATCGCGCTCGCCCAAATGGACCATGTGGCCATGACTATCCGCAACGATCTGAAATTCGACATGATGCGGATTGACGATGAGCTTCTCGAGATAAACCTGATCGTTTCCGAAAGCTTTCTCGGCTTCGTGACGCGCACTATGAAAGGCTGATTGAAGGCTCGGTTCATTGTGCGCCATGCGCATTCCGCGTCCGCCCCCGCCAGCGGTCGCTTTGATCATTACAGGATAACCGATTTTCTTTGCGATTTTGATCGCGTCGCTCTCAGTCTCGACAATTCCATCGCTTCCTGGCGTCACTGGCACGCCGGCTTTTCGCGCCGCAGCGCGCGCTGCGTTCTTATCGCCCATCGCCTGCATGGCCTGCGAAGAAGGCCCAATGAACTTGATATTGCAGCTTTCACAGACTTCCGCGAAATGGGGGTTCTCGGCGAGAAATCCATAGCCGGGATGAATCGCATCGACATCGCCGATCTCTGCAGCGCTCATGATGCGATCGATTTTAAGGTAGCTCTCCGTGCTGGGCGCCGCGCCAATGCAAATGGATTCGTCTGCAAGCTGTACGTGAAGTGAATCGACGTCGGCTTCGGAATAGACCGCAAGCGTCCGTATGCCGAGCTCCTTGCAGGCGCGAATCACGCGCAGCGCGATCTCACCGCGATTGGCAACCAAGACTTTCTCGAACATAAGGTCGCGCGATTCCGGCGCGCCCGGCGGTCGCGCCCAACCATGTTGTCCTAACGGACTTTAAAAAGCGCCTGGCCAAACTGTACCGGCTTGCCGTTTTCAGCCACGACTTCGGCGATGACACCGCTGGTTTCTGCCTTGATTTCATTCATCACTTTCATCGCCTCGATAATGCAAACCACTGTTTCCTCCGTAACCGTTTTTCCGACATCAACAAAGGGCGACCCGTCCGGCGACGCAGCGCGATAGAATGTGCCCACCATGGGTGAAACGATCTCCTTAAGCGGAACGCTTTCGATCGCCCGGGGCAAAGCAGATGCAGCTTCAGTGAGCGCTGTGGCTGCCTTCGGCGGAACCGCCATCGGAAGCGACGCACCCGCGGCTGCCTGGCCCGAAGGACCCCTTTGAAGTTTTAGACGGAACCCTTCCTTCTCGATCTCGAAAACCGAAAGATCGTTCTTCTTCATCAAATCGATGATGGTTTTGATTTCTTTGAAGTCCTTGGGCTCCACCACGTGCTCCTGTAAAAAGTTAAAGACGCTAGGTAAAACAGTTTTGGGAATGAGGTCAAGGCAATCGTGGCTATTGTTGCCACCGAATGATTGAGTCGGCTCCGTCGCTTGATTTCAAAATCATTGATGAAACCGACGATTATGCTGCGGTCGATAAACCCCCGTTTCTCCTGATTCATCCCACGAAACCGGATGGCACGCGAACTTTGTGGCAGGAATTACGCGGACTCTTCGCGTTCGAAATCGCCGCCGGTGGCCAGGTATCCATTGTGAACCGGCTCGATCGCGAGACCAGCGGCCTGGTCCTGGTGGCGAAGAAAGCCGATGTCGCGCGCCGGTTTGGGCTGCTAATGCAACGGCGACAACTAAAAAAAGAATATCTGGCCATTGTCTGCGGTTGGCCCGCGTGGGAAAACACGCTCGTTGATGCCGCCCTGGATAGACAAGGCAAGCATCAACATTCCGCGATCTGGCTTAAACAAATGATCCATCCATCTGGCGCTCCGGCGCAGACTGAACTTCATGTTGAGCGTTGTTTTGTGCGATCCCCCGGCAGGGCGCGACCGGAGCTTGCTCGCCGCGGCGAGGACGCGCCGCCCAAGCGTGTGTGCGTTTCCGAAAAGTTTAGCTTAATCCGCGCAATTCCACACACAGGGCGCACCCACCAAATTCGAGTGCATCTCGCGTCTCTTGGTCATCCTATTGTGGGCGACAAGATTTACGGACCTGACGAACAGCTTTACTTGCGGTTCATCGAGACCGGATGGACCTCTGAGCTCGAACGCCATCTGCTTCTGCCACGGCATGCTTTGCACTCGGCGAAACTGGCAATCCAAGGCGAGCGTGAATGGACCAGTCCATTGCCGTCCGATCTCACGGAATTTATCAGGTAGAGACGCCGCCCTGAGGCGTCCCGACAACGCAGGTCGCTGTCCCTATCAATTGCAATCCGATCAAGCCTCCTTATCGTAGGCGCGCCGAATGAAACCGCTTCGCGCTTTCGCTGCTTGTGCGCTTGTTCTCACTTACTCGCAAACATTCGGCGGCACGGAACCACCATGTGCCGCTGCGACAACCGAAGAATTGAACCCGCAACGATTCGAGTTGGCACTCGAATCAGGATATTTGTTTGGCGCGATCAACCCGCCGCAGGATTACCAAATCGGCGCGGAATTCCTAACTGCACGCGTTCGGTGGGGCGTTGTGCAGCGCGACATCTGGCTGCGCGGCTACAACCAATTCTATATTAGCGCGATTGCGGAACCGATTTTTCGCGGAATCGAGAACCATTACTTCGGGCTTAACCTGGGAATGCGTTACAACTTTGTTCGACCAGGCAGCCGCTTCGTTCCCTACATTTCAGGTGGGCTCGGTTTGGGATGGATCGACAGTCACCCGGAAGTTCCCGGCGGCCAGGGCCAGGATTTTACGTTCAATATTTTATCAGCGGCCGGGATTTCCTATCTTGTGGACGATCACTGGAAGATAAGTGTGGGAGCGCTTTATCAACATCTCTCGAACGGCGGGCAAACCGATCCCAACCCCAGCTTGAATCTTTTCGGCCCGCAAGTGGGCGTGAGCTATTCGTTTTAGCGCGCCCTCGTCATGTCGAGCGAAGTCCAGACATCCCGCAGCGAAACGATCGATAATATCGCGGGATTCTTCGACTCCACTTCGTTCCGCTCAGAATGACAAGGTCATGAACCCGCCAAACGAAAACGTCCTGGTCGTTAAGCGAGAACTTTTTAATGAGCTCGGCAGTTTTCAGGGATTAAGTTTCGAGCCAGAAAAATATTTGAAGGCGATACTGTCGCGCGGAAGCAATTTCTTCATTCCGCGCCCCGAAGCTGAGAACGACCCAGCCTACAAGCAAATCATTCCTTATGCACTGATCGCCTTTGGAAAGACGGTGCTACATTACGTGCGCGGCAAGAAAGCAGGCGAACAGCGGCTGGTGGCGAAAGGCTCGATCGGCATTGGCGGTCACATGAACGAAAGCGACGAATCGCTCTTTGCATTGGATGAACAGGCTTACCGTGCGGGCGTCGAGCGCGAAGTGAACGAGGAAATCAAGATCGACACTCCGTTTGAAGATCGAATCGTTGCGCTCTTAAATGACGACTCAACCGAAGTCGGACGCGTTCACCTGGGGATCGTGCACATCTTCAAATTGAAAGAGTCCAACGTGCAAAAACGTGAGGCAATGATCACAGGCCTTACATTTCTCACAAAGGAAGAATT
>QHPC01000196.1 GCA_003218915.1 Verrucomicrobiota bacterium | reverse complement strand
CGCCAAAAATCTTCGTGAACGCTTCGCGAAAACCGCTCTCAGATTCAAAACCACTGCCATTGCGCGCTTTATCCACGCGACCGCCCTGCCGCACCTGGCTCAAGGCGAGACCCATCCGGCGTGCGCGATGATAAGCTTGAAAAGTCATCCCGTAATGGCGTTTGAATTGACGTCGCGCGGTGGACGGATCGATCGCCAGCGCAGCCAGCTCCTTGTCTGTGAGCCGTCCCCCCGGCGCGCGCTCCACTTCCGCGCGTAGACGCTCGATCAATTTCGGCGGGTGCCCATTCGGGTCCATGGGATGACAGCGCAAGCAGGGGCGATAACCCCGCTCTACCGCTTCGCTCGGTGAGGCGAAGAAATCGACGTTCTCGGGTGCCGGCTTTTTTGCGGCGCAGGTCGGACGGCAGAAGATTCCTGTCGTACGCACTCCGACAAAAAATATCCCTTCAAAGCTCGAATCGCGATTCAACAATGCGCGATACATTGTTTCGGTCGGAGGAAGAAGTTCCATTGTTTTCATGTTAGAAGATTAAGCGCTCGCGCGCCTTGACGCATCGACGAAATTCGGGCGCAGAATTCTGCCATCGTCCGCATAACAGGTCTCACTGTTGTAGGGCGGGCGCTCCGCCTGCCAGACCGCGTGGTTACCAATTCACATTCAGCGCTCGGCAAGCGACGCGCTTGCCCTACAATCGCTAAGATATCGAAATCTTTTATGCGCGCAGGATTCGAAACGTAAAGCAACCGCGCGTAACGCTGCGTGCATCAACAAATTCGGTTTTCGGATTTTGCAGCAACTTCTCGATGACTGCTTCCGGATTATTTCCGTTCGCGACCTCGGCGTCGATCATGTTGTAATTCGCATCGTAAGCACGGAACACGCGGCTAGTGCGAAAGTCCGCCGGATATTCTCCAGTCGCGCTGTAGCGCTCGCACGGCTCAGCGTGAACAAAAATCGGTCCGGTCTCGGAATACGGACGACCAGGCGGAATCGAAGCGTAGGGAAATAAAATGACGCGCTGGCCAGGTTGCGCCCAGCGCAGACAATGCCGGCAAGGATAACCGGTTACCGAGTCCACTGTGATGACAGCATGGTCATCAGCGCCAGACTCTGCTACGCGTCGAGCTTCCTTTGCGACTTCAGTGGGAAGTGGAGCAATACGAAATGCGTTGTTCGCAAAAGCCTTCGGAATTGATGTTTTCATGACGCAAACTGAGCGCGCCCTGCGAATTGCGCATCGACGAAATTCGGGCGTCTAATTCAGAGCGTCGTTCGCGGTCTCCTTTGGTTACAAGAATTCGGCGACAACCTTTGTCACCTCGGCGATGGCCGCCGCTCGATCGTTCGCGGTCGCTGTTGATCCTACAGAATAAATGGCAAGCAGGATCGGCGCGCGACCAGGAGGACGCATGATCGCAATATCATTCGTCGCCCCGTTCGCCCCGCGCCCGGTCTTGTCGCCGACGCTCCACGTTTTTGGAACTCCGGCACGAATCATCGGCCCTCCAGTTTCATTGCGCTGCAACCAATCGTCGAGCTGACGGCGCGAAGTTTCTGATAAAGAGTCGCCTAGTAATAGCCTTTGCATGTCCGAAGAAATCGCCGCAGGTGTTGTTGTGTCGCGCTCGTCGCCGGGTATGGCACTGTTCAATTCCGGTTCAATCCGATCAAGACGTGTCACTCGATCGCCCAAGGTACGCACAAAATCCGTTAGACCCGCAGGCCCACCAATTGCATTCAGGAGGAGATTGCCGGCTGTATTATCGCTCTGTTCGATCGCTGCTTGGCACAACGCGCCCAAGGTCATCCCGCCCTCATTGAGATGTTCCTTTGTCACAGGCGCATATTCCAGGATGTCCTTCGCGTTGTAAGGCACGAACCGTTCCAGTTTCTCCTTTTTCTCATCGACGCGCTGCAACACCGCTGCGGCCGCGAGAAATTTGAACGTGCTGCACATCGGGAATCGCTCCTTCGCCCGATATTCGAGATGATGTTTGTCGTTGCTGGTATCGAGCGCGGCTACACCGATTCGGCCGCCGATTCGTGTCTCTATCGCTGCAATCCGGGCTGCCGCATCATTTTCGCCCGACGCTGCACTTGCCGCGAGGAAGGCTAGCAACAGAAAAACTCTTACCATCGGTGGTACGCGGGATGACCTTCTTTCACCGCGACAAAAACGCCGCGACATGTTGCGCAGACTTTTCCATCAGCGGTGAGTGTTCCTTCAATGGTTGCGCGATCATCTGTTAGATCGACAACCTTCGCGGAAAGAAATACCGAATCATTCGTCGGTGTTGGCCGGAGCAATTTGATTGCATACTCCGCCGTGACAGTGCACGGCGGGTGATCCTCGTTCGCGTGCTTCATCAGATGATAAGCGGCCGTCCAATTGCAATGGCAATCGAGCAATGTGCCGATGACGCCGCCATTCAGAACGCCCTCAAACGCTTCGTATTTTTTCTCCGGCTTCCATTGGGCGACGACTTCGCCGTTTTTTGGGAAACTCCGGACATGCAATCCGTCCGGGTTGGCCGGACCACAGCCCCAGCAGGCATTGTTCAGAGCGTATTTTTCCTGGAGAGATTGCGATTCTTTCATTGTAGCGGCGCTCTATGAGCGCCGAAGAGTGAATAAGTTCGGCGGTCATAGACCGCCGCTACAGCTTCGAAGGGTTACGCGCTTTTGCCAGACGAGCCAGGATACGGACGCAATTTATGTCCAACGTAAAGTGAGCGCGGCCGAATCAAGCGATTGTGATCGTGTTGCTCGATCACGTGGGCACACCAGCCGGCCACACGCGATGCAGCGAACAGAGGCGTGTTTAACTCCGGTGGGAACCCGAGCATCCAAAACACCGGCGCTGCATAAAGATCGACATTGGCGCAAAGATGTTTTTCGCGATCCATCACTTCCTCGAGCTTTTCGCAGATTGGCACCCATTGTTCCTTGCCAGTGCGCTTGCCCAGATCGCGCGCGATCTCACGCATCACCGGCACGCGTGAATCGCCCTTCTTATAAACGCGATGACCGAATCCCATGATCTTCTCTTTCGTCCCCAGTTTTTTCATTAACCAACTTTCCGCCTGATCGGGCGTTCCGATTTCCTCGAGCATCTTCATGGACTCCTCATTGGCGCCGCCGTGCAGCGGCCCTTTGAGCGTTGCGACGGCTGAGGTCACTGCTGCGTAGATTCCGGCTAGTGTTGAGGCGGTCACGCGCGCTGCAAAAGTGGACGCGTTAAATTCGTGATCGGCGTAAAGATTGAAAATCGTGTCCAGCATTCGGATTTGCCAATTCTGCGGAACTTTGCCCTCCAGTTGATAAAAGAAATTGCCGGCTTGAGTGAGATCAGGCTTCTCCGGCAGCGGTTCTTCGCCGTGCGAGATGCGCCAGCCGTCGGTGATTAGAGTGGAAACGCGAGCGATCAGGCGGATCGATTTGCGGATGTTGGCGTCGTGTGAATTATCGCTCAAGTCCTTGTCAAAAGCGCTCAGCATCGATACGCCGGTGCGCAACATATCCATTGGATGAGTCTTGCTCGGCAAAAGCCGCAGCATTTCGATCACCGGACCCGGCAGGGGGCGTTCCGCAGCAATTTGTTGCGTAAACTCAGCCAGTTGCTTTCCATTCGGTAACTCGCCGTTAAGCAGCAGGTAAGCGACTTCCTCGAAGCTCGCTTTTTGCGCCATTTCATGAATGTCGTAGCCGCGATACATCAAACCGGCATTTGGATCCACCCAGCAAATTGCCGTTTCACCCGCAATCACGCCCGCAAGACCCGGGCTGTATTCTGGATTCTTTTCAGTAGGCATTGGTTTCTCTTTACTTGCGAATCGCAATCGTTCAACTCACCGGATTTAAGTACTTAAGATTCAACATCCACCCTTCCAACTTTCCGCCGCGGGATCGTAGTCCAGCAACTTGTAAAGCTCCCCCCTCGCTTGCATTTTCTCGATCCAACCTGATTGCGTGCCGGTTTTTTTTAGATCGCGCAGAAACTCCTCGGTCGCTTTCATTGAAACGCGGAACGCGCTCTGCGGAAAAATCACTATTTTGTAACCGAAATCCGCGAGTTCTCGAAACGAAAGGAGAGGACTCTTGCCGAACTCCGTCATGTTTGCGAGCAGCGGCGCTTTCACCTCGCTGGCGAATGCCTTGAATTCATCTGCGTTTTGCAGCGCCTCGGGAAAAATCGCGTCTGCGCCTGCCTCAAGATAACGGCGGGAACGTTCCACGGCGCGATCGAAATCCTCAACCGACCGTGCGTCTGTGCGTGCGATGATCATGAAAGCTTCGTCGCGTCGTGCATTGACCGCCGCTTTGATTCTGCCAACCATCTCATCAAGATCGACTACCGATTTGCCTGCGAGATGTCCACAGCGCTTGGGAAAGTCCTGATCTTCAATGTGGCAACCGGCCAAACCTGCCTTTTCCAGTTCACAAATCGTGCGCGCGACGTTCTCCGCGCCACCGAAACCGGTGTCCGCATCGACAATTGCCGGAATTGTTACCGCGCTTGCAACATACCCTGCGAGCCTGACGACCTCGGTCATCGACAGAAACCCAATGTCGGGCACGCCGCCGGTTGCGTTCGCCATTCCCGCGCCGCTGATGTATACCGCATCAAAGCCAGCGCGCTCCACTTGCCGCGCGATCGCAGCGTTCGGAACACCAGGCAGCAATACGGGACCTGTGGCGATCAGCTCACGCAGCCTGTTGCTCTTGCTCATGCTTGGTCATTCCTTTTTCGGCATCAGCAACGCCTTCACGAGCTCGTCAACATTGCTGGCTTCATCGAGTTTCCAGACAAGGTCGACAATTTTCCGGGCTTTCTCCTTACCAATCGCCGGCTCAACCAGTGCAAAGAACTTCTCTTCGACCTCCGAGTCCTTCAGCGGATTTTTCGCGTGTCCCATTGGATAATCCACGCGTTTTGTCAGCCGTTTGCCGTCGACAAGATCGACATGAACGATATTCGCGACCGCCTCTGGGTACATGCCACTCAGCTCGTTATGGCGTGCGACTTTCACGTTCTCCAAAAATTTCCAGACCTCGGGGTCCGCAAAACGTTCGCGAGCGAATTGTTTGTCGGTGATTTCGCCGTCGATCAACGCGATAGCGGTAATGTACGGCAGACTGTGATCGGCCGTTTCGCGCGTCTCGGGTTTCCATTTCTCCGGCTCGCTCCCGATAATGTCCACCGAAGCATCGTGGCTCTCGATCGTCATCGACCTTGCCTTTGCAGGATCACCGATTTCTTTTCGCAATGAGAGCGCTGCCTCAATGGCGCTTTGGCTGTGATATTCGGCCGGCCAAAATTTGATGCTCGTGTTCAAAATCATTTCCGGCGCGCCCTTGAATTTTTCGCCCACGTTACCTAACGAAACACCAAGTTCCTTTTCGAACCCCATTTGTCCCTCGAAGATCGGCGCCGGACCGGTCATCCCTGCCCGTGCGAGCAGGGCCGAGTAAACTCCTCGCCGGGCGGCGTCTGCGAATGCCACGCCTTTCCAGTGCGATAGTTCGCCCACGCGGGCCTGCCGCATGGCCGCGCAGGCGACACCGGCAATGTTCACCGCGTGGCGCGTCTTTTCCGGATCAAGTTTCATCAGGCGCGCGCACGCAAGCGCCGTGGAGAACGCGCCGTAAGTCACATGGTCCCACCCACGCGCGCGAATACTGGCCGCGTCGCAAAACCGGCATTGGACTTCATAGGCAAGTGCGATCGCGGCGATCAATTCCCGCCCACTTGCGCCGACGCTTTCCGCCGCAGCCAGCGCCGCGGAAATATTGTCGCTCGGATGCGCCGGCTCTTTTGAAAGATAGGTGTCGTTGTAATCGAAATAGCGAATGCAACAGCCATTGGCAAATGCGGTCCAGTCGGGCGGCGCCTTGTGATTGGTGCCAATGACTGTCGCTCCGTGTTTCGCCGAGAAATCGGATGCGACTTTTCGGGCGATCGCACACGGCTCTTCATTCCATGCGCCGAGTGCGCAGCCCAGCGAGTCGAGAACGCGCCGCTTGACTTCGTGCACGACTTCTTTGGAAAGATCTTCAAACCGGAATGAGGAGGAATAGTTGGCGAGTTGATGAGCAAGTGTTGTCTTCATGGAAAAGTTGCAATTTTCAATCTG
>QHPC01000195.1 GCA_003218915.1 Verrucomicrobiota bacterium | reverse complement strand
AGGCGTCTGTGAATATAGGCACGCAAATGCTTTCTTCGGATCGCGGGCGCGTTGCAGTCAATGTCGTTTTGCTTATCGACCTGCCACCACGGATTAAACACTGAGCCAGGCGGTGACTGTTTCAATAATCTGACGAACCTCTCGATCGAGTCCATCGATATAAAGTTCCGAAAGTTCCAAATTCCAACCTGCAATATCCAAGTCCAGCACGAGGTCGCAGATTGTTTATGGGACACCTCTGAATTAGTCGTATCTAACTCCAATGCCAGAGTTGCCCGAGGTTGAAATATTCAAGCGATACCTCGACGCCACGTCATTGCATCAGCTTATCGACGACGTCAATGTGCGTAACACATATGTCTTGAAAGAGACTTCAGCGCGAGAGCTTGCGCGCGGATTGAATGGGCGCCGCTTCGAATCAAGTCGGCGTCATGGCAAACATCTGTTTGTACGCGCCGATGGCGAGCTCTGGCTGCGACTGCACTTCGGCATGACCGGCTCGCTGCAGTATTTCAAAAACGACGAACAACCCTCGCGGCATGCGCGAGTGCTCTTTGTTTTCGCCAACAACCATCGCCTGGCGTTCGACGATCAGCGCCAGTTTGGCCAGATCGGATTGCTAAAAGATGTCGACGAATTTCTGAAAAAGCGCGAACTCGGACCGGATGCACTTGATCTCGGTCTCGGGGAATTCAGAGAAATACTGGGGAAACATCGTGGCGCCGTGAAATCGATCTTGATGAACCAGCGGCTTATCTCAGGTATTGGCAATATCTACGCGGACGAAATTCTTTTCCGCGCGCGGATTCATCCTGCGACCGAAATCGCTCGCTCGAACGACAAAGCCCTTACAAGACTCTTCCGGGGCACTCACTACGTCTTGCGAAAGGCGATCGCGGCGAAAGCAGATACGAATCAGATGCCACAATCATGGCTGCTGCGACATCGTGGAAAAGTCGGGAAATGTCCTCGTTGTGGGAGGAGACTTAAATCAGCGACCATCGGCGGGCGCACCGCTTGGTTTTGTCCGCATTGTCAGAAGAAAAGGTGATTAACACCTGGCTTTAGCCAGGTGCTATAACGCCTTGGTAGAAGCAGCCGTTTCCAACGGCTTAGCGCGTCCAAGTTCCACAACACCGGTCTGAAGCCCGCTGTTAATGAGATTAGATCACGAGGGACTCGCGGCGCGAATGACGACGACAGCCGTTACGCCGCGGCGGCGGTGAGTCGCTTTGCTTCCCCGCGTTCGTACTCATAAAGGAACCCGATGAACTGTCGGCGGTGCGCCTGTTCCTGGGCGGTGATTTCCAGAATCAGATCCTGCGTAACCAAATCAATTGGGTCGCACATCTTAATGATTTTCTTGTACTGATCGATGGCTTCGTCCTCGGCGCGAATCACACCGCGAATTACTGCGATCACGTCGGTGCTGTCGTTGGGCGGCAGCAAATAACGCTGCGTGCGGTGTAAATCGAGCGAGCCAGGCACGCGGTCTTCGAGCACCTTGATTCGGTTGCCCAATTTTCGGGCGTGACCAAGCTCTTCTTCGATGTCGCGGAGAAGCGCCTTTTTGATTTCCTCCGCGCGCACGCCGTCGAGATCGATCGAGTTCGCCAGATAATTTTGAATGGTCTCGAGTTCCATTGCGTATGATCTGCTCAGTTCATTGATGATGCCGTGATTAGTTGCCATTTTTGTTTGTCCTCCCCTTAAACGGAATCGTGGTGGACATGCCGGCCGGTTCTTTCACACGGCGCATTCCAAATTTGTTACGTGACCAAAAGAATCTTGCTTACTGGAGGTTCCCGGATGCGGAAAGACCACGCCATCACGAAATAAATCGGACCTGATTTTCTAGCGCAACATTTCCAGCAGCATAAGCGCGTTTCGCGGTGCGGCGCCTTCGGCATCGTTGTCGAAATAGACATGCACGGCGCGGTTCTCTTTTAGCCAGCGCCGGATGGGCGTTGCCCATTTTCTTAGGGCGGGCTTGCTGTAGTTGGATGCATATTTGCGGGTGTGACCATGTAAGCGGATGTAAACGAGATCGGTCGTAACTTCCTCCCACATTGGCCAGTCCGGCGCGTCGGACATGCAGACGGCGACCTCGTACTTCCGCAGACATTCGGCTACTTCGTCATCGAACCACGACTTGTGGCGAAACTCGATTGCGTGTCGTGTGCTTTTCCAGTGCCGCAGAGTTTTTACGAACTTCTCCAGGCGCTCCGCATCTTTTTTCAAAAAAGCGGGAAGCTGCCACACCACAGCGGCGAGCCGTTGGCCCAGAGGCGAAGCTGACTGACGACAACGGATCACTGGTTCTTTGACATCGAGTAGCTTCTTGTTGTGCGTGACGTAACGATGCCCTTTGATAGCGAACGGAAAACTGTCCGGCGTCTCATCGCACCATTTTTTGAATGTGCTTTTCTCCTGAAAGCCTGTAGAAAGTGCCGTTGACCTCAATTCCGGTGAACTGTTCTGCGCAAAACCGGAGCCATTGCTTTTGCGGCATGTTCTCGTAAAACCCGTCGCGCCAGCTCTTGTAATTCCAACCGCTGGTGCCGATGTATGCTTTGCCAGGCATTGCCGTTAACTCACCACCTTACCTGCTCTTTCTTCGGTGAGTGATACTGGCGTCATGGTCTTTCTTAGATTTCGCAACGCGTCGTCGCCGCACGCTTCCGAAAAATTCGTGCACCCAGTCAATGGCGATGGAACCCCGAGGACGAGACGGCCAATCCGGCAGCTTGCTCGTCGAGTGAGCCAGGGTTGGCTGAGACTCGATTAGACCATGGGACGGAAGCGACCGACGACCTCCTGCAGTTTTGAATTTCGCGAGCCGATCCACTTGCAACTGCTGCTTCTTCCGCGATGTCCGCACCAGTTTCACTTCCGGTGTGTCGTCCGCGCCGTTGCGATAACGATTGAGCCCAATAATCGGACGAACGCCATCATAAATTTGCTGCTCATACCGATGCGCCGCGTTTTGAATCTGGCTGCGCTGATAACGATCTTCCACTGCGGCGAGTACACCGCCCAGTCGCTCGATCTCACGGAACTGGTCGAGTATGGCCGCTTCCACCGAACGCTCAACGGCTTTCATCCCCGGCGAACCGCTCAACATGTTCATGGTGTGTTTGAAAATGCCGGACTCTTCCAGCAGAATCGCCTGGCCGTGCGCGGCAAGCCGAATCCATTCTTCGCTCGGGGTTGTGAACGGTTCATCTGCACTGTTTGAATGACACGAATTCGTCGCGTTCATGTAAGCGAGCATTAGCTCTGCCGCAGTGCGGGTGAGATTATTCTTGAATTCAGCTGCGATCAGCGAGCGACCGCTGGTCTGGGTATGCAATTTGAAAAGCTGTGCTCGCGGTCCTGCGCCAAACACCTCCCGCATTCCGATCGCCCAGATGCGCCGCGAAACGCGAGCGAGCGCGACATATTCGACGTCGAGACCGCAATCGAGAAAAAACGAAAGGCGTGGCCCGAATTGATCCACCGGAATTCCGCGCGCTGCGAACATCTCCGCGTAGGCGAAACCATTCGAGAGCGTATAAGCGGCTTGTTGCACCGGTGTCGAACCAGCTTCACCGATGTGGTATCCGCTGATCGAAATCGGATACCAACGCGGCATTTCCCGTGTGGTGAACTCAACCATGTCGGTGAGAAACCGCAGCGACGCTTCGATCGGGAAAATCGTTTCGTTTTGCGCCTGGACTTCTTTGAAGATGTCCGCCTGGACTGTGCCGCGCAGCTTCGGAACAACTTTCGGACCGAACCTGCGTTTCGCCGCCGCGATGTACATGGCCATGATGATCGGCGCCGGACCGCTGATGGTCATCGACGCGGAAAAATTCGGTGAGCCGAGATCAAAACCATCGTAAAGGCGGACCATGTCCTCGACCGTATCGATGGCGACGCCGCCCTCGCCGATTTTTCCGAAGACGCCATCC
>QHPC01000194.1 GCA_003218915.1 Verrucomicrobiota bacterium | reverse complement strand
AGGCTCGGTCTACGCTTTTGTTGCAGCGCTCCAAGCCCACCCATTATTCCAGCAACACGGCCGAGTTGACATCCTGGTCAACAACTCAGGGCGGTTTGTTCTGGGCCAAATAGTTCCTTCGCCGCCGACTGATTTTTCTTTCTACCTGGCACAGCGCGATCTCGGCATACGCACCCTCTACTCCGGGCACGTGATGATGACTAATGTCATGTTGCCGCTGATGCCGCAACAGGGCTACGCGCGCATTATCTTTACAGTGTCAATCGCATCATACGTCACCGGAGGGACGTTTCCCTTCGAGAGTTTTTTTGATACCTACACCTCCGGGAAGTTCGCGCTACGCGTTTACGCGAACAATCTGGACGCAGTTCTTCGCGCCGGGGGATCGAACATACGCATTTCGACGCTGAACCCGTACGCGATGAATACTGCGCTTGCCCAGCATCCGCATCCCATTTACACGCAGCCAGTCAACGGTACCGGTCTGTCAGATACGGATCCCGCATTCAACCAGGCCATCACTGCTTTGCGTGAGGCGCTCGCCAATGGACTTCCACCCAGCATGGTCGGCGAGGGCTGCTCACAGCTGTTGAGGATGACGGCTCCGGAGCAGAACGTGGTGATAGCTTCACCGCGTGAACCATTCGCCACGCAAGGAGGCAACGCTTTAATGAAACAGCAGCTTCTCGCCGAGAATCAGATTTCAGCGGTGCCATTTGAATGCGGTGGATAACGCAGATCGCGACGTCGTTGACTGCGGCGGGTCTCCGGCTCGATCCAATGTTCGACCTACTACGCAGCGATCCGCGTTCCCAAAGTCTCTGCGAGGAAAAGCAGAAATAAAGATCTGACGACGGATCACCCGCCTCCGGTTGCCGCGGCGACCTACGGCGCGGCAAGCACAGATAACACCGACGAGTAGGGCGCGATCATCGGCGAATCGCTTGTCTTCTAACAGAAGATAACGAAGAAAACGAAGATGAATTCCGATCTAACCTAATTCCGAAGGGCCTTAGCTGACTTCGTTTCCTTCTGTTTATAAATCCGATCCATAATCCGCGGTTTTTCCCTTCAACGATTCAACCATTTAACGCTTTAACGTCGCGCAGCATTTTCTGCGTAACGAACGGCCAAATCCTACGGAGTACTCGGGTGAACGGCCGGAAATGAGTTCTCAATGACGAGGAGTCAAAGAAGGCCAAAACAAGAAAAATTAAATAGAAAGAAATAAGACTTATGAAAATGAAATTAGTTAAAAGCACAGTGACCTCCTTACTCTTCGCCTGTGTGTTACTCCCCATGGCGGCCACAGCAATCGAGCCAAGGGGAGGCTCGCAAGGCGGAAAACTTGAAGGGACTTGGAACATGCAGATAACTCTAAACGATTGTTCCGGTCACGTGATCAGGAGCTTTCCGACACTATTAGTATTCATGGCGGGAGGCACCTTAACTGAGGCGAGTGGCGGTACAGCCCCGGCTCTTGCAACGGGAGGAAAAGGTGTTTGGAGCCATACCACTGACAGTACCTATGCGTTTCGCTTCAAGGACTTCAACTTCAACAGTTCGTACGTCTTAACGGGCTGGTCGATCATCTCGGGGGAAACAACCGTGGATGCGACAGGAAACGCCACTGCCGGGCCCGCAACCGTCCAGGTCTATGATCCAAATGGCAACTTGCTTGCAACTCTCTGTGCTGAGGCTGTTGGCACGAGATTCGAGCTGTAACAGACCATGAGGGGTTTGGCGCGTTCCATCTGCGCCAAATCCGTTATTGTTTGTTACTCGTACAAATCCTGTCGGCGATGACTGAGCGACTCGACGCGGCTCCGAACAGAACGAACGAGATCTTCAGATAAATCAGCCTGAATAAGTTCTTCGCGGTCTGCTGATGCAGATGCAACCACGACTCCGCGAGGATCGATGATTGCTGAGCTACCGCAAAACCATAAGTCGTCGTCTTTCCCGACGCGGTTGGATGCAACTACATAACTCTGATTTTCGATCGCACGCGCCAGAACCAGCGTTCGAAAATGTTCAACGCGTGGGAACGGCCATGCGGAAGAAACGATAAAAGCGCCGACATTTTGATCGACTACTAGTCGTCGATACATCTCGGGAAACCGGAGGTCGTAGCAGATACTGAAACCAAAGCGCAGATCGCCAAGGGCAAAGCTTGCGAAAGCGTCGCCTGAAGCAAAACACTTCTGTTCTTCAACGGGCGCGACTGCATACAAGTGGGCCTTTCGATATTTCGCGGCGATTTGGCCCTGTTGATCGATAAAAACCTGGGAATTGTAAATTGAAGTGCCGTCCCGTTCCGATACGCCGCACACAATCGCAATGGAAAGCTTCGCTGCGATTTCCTGAAGTCCCGGAACAAAACCACTGGTCCACGCATCGGCGTGCGCTTCGATTACGGACATCGAATAGCCTGTGTCGGTCATTTCCGGAAAAACAATCAGCTCTACGCCTGTGTCCCTGGCCTCGCGAGAAAAATTCCGAACCTTGAGCAAATTGGCTTTTGGATCACCGAGCGAACAAGAAATCTGAGCGGCCGCAACCTTCATATGAATCCGCCCACTAAACACACGAAAGGACGCGAAATCTTATATGCGACGCCTGCTTTTTTTGGTGTGTTTCGCGTGTTTCGTGGGCACAGGAGATTTAGAAGAAAACGCAAGCGCAGGCGCAGCATTTACAAACGCACTTGCTCCGCGTTCTTGGCAGGGATCCAACCGCGCAAGGTGTTCGGCAGTGCCGCGTAGATCCAATCTCCGCGAGTGCTCAAGATTTTGACTTCACTGCCAGGTGGCAACGCCAGGACGCTGTTTGCAGTGTCCGCGGTTGCAAGACGCGCCTGGACATCCTTGCCCGTTACTATGGCCAGAGCGCTTCCATTGCTCCCACGTTCCAGTGTGTACACGGCGTATATCGCACCCGAGCCGATCAGCAGGCAAAAGATCAAGGCGGCAATCAACGTGGCCGATCTGCGACGCGCAAAGATCAGCATGACAATCGCAAGCGCTGCGAGCCAAAAAGCGATGACCGCTC
>QHPC01000177.1 GCA_003218915.1 Verrucomicrobiota bacterium | reverse complement strand
ACAGCTGGTCGACGCGACGCCGTGGAAACAGCAGGTCGCGCTGGTGATTGGTGTAATAGCCGGCGCACTCGTGATTCCGCCGGTTCTCGACCTGGTGAATCATGCGTACGGCTTCGTCGGTGCGCCGGGCGCGGAGTCGCGGCCCTCGCCATTGCCTGCGCCTCAGGCGGGGCTGATTTCCTCGCTGGCACAGGGTGTGATCGCCGCCGATATCGACTGGAGTCTGATTCGGACTGGCGGATTGATCGGCGGCTGCATTATTCTGCTGGACGAAATCCTCGCGCGCACGACGCGGCACATGCGTATTCCTCCGTTAGCGGTGGGTTTGGGGAT
Source organism: Verrucomicrobiota bacterium (assembly GCA_003218915.1). Taxonomy (GTDB): domain Bacteria; phylum Verrucomicrobiota; class Verrucomicrobiia; order Chthoniobacterales; family UBA10450; genus Udaeobacter. The sequence goes on along the minus strand of QHPC01000177.1, from coordinate 10,003 downwards.
CTATCTGCCTACGCAAAGCACACTCATGATCGTGGTCGGCGCTGTCGTTGGCTGGTTCTTCGACAGACGAGCCGACCGCAGCCGCAGGCCGGAAGCAACAAAACAACTTGGCGTGCTACTCGCGTCAGGCCTGATCGTCGGCGAGAGCGTGATCGGCGTGGTGATCTCTGCAATTGTCGTGTTCTCTGGCATAGCTGCCCCGCTGGCGCTGGTCGGTCCGGGTTTTGAAACGGTCGGGAAGATCATCGGCGGCCTCGCTTTCGTCGCGATCGTGGCGGTCCTGTATCGCTGGATCTGGCGGATGGCGACGACAAATAGTGCAGCGCGATCTTGATTACGAGCATGAGCACGACCGGGAAGAAAAGCTGGAACTGGTCATTGTGGATAGGGTTCCTTTTCGCGCTGGCTGGCTTTCTGAGCTACACGTTCTTCGCTCAATTCCCAATCACGCGCGATTTCCCGTGGGCGAATCTCTTGTTCTTTGCTGTAGGCGGAATTCTGCTTGTGCTGGGTTTATTCCGGGCGTTTGGCAAACCGCAGGTTTATCGGGGCAAAATCTTCGGAGCAATTTTGGCCACGCTGGGGATATTGATGTTCGCGTTCTTTTCCTATGTGTTCTTCTATGTGCTGCGGCAGGTTCCGCCTTCGACCGGAGCGCCGCGAGTCGGACAAAAGGCACCTGAGTTCACGTTGTCCAATCAAGATGGGAAAGAGGTATCTCTCAGTGATCTCGTTGGCCGATCGAAAGCCGTCGCACTGATTTTTTATCGCGGTTTCTGGTGACCATTGTGTAACTCCGAGTTGCGGAGTTTCCAGCAAAGGCTTCCGGACCTTGAATCGCGCGGGATTCAAGTCGTCGCGATTAGTGTGGACACACCGGAAATTAACCGGCGCCAACGCCAAAAACTTGGCTACACCTACACGTTCCTGTCCGATCCCAAGGTGGAAGTCATTCGGCGTTACGATCTGTTGCACCACGGCGCAGGGCCCAAAGGCACGGACATCGCTCGCCCGGCAGAGTTTTTCATTGATTCGAACGGGATAATTCGCTGGGTAAATCTCACCGAAAACATCGCTGTGCGTGCGCGGCCCGAACAGGTGTTGGAAGCCTTTGAGCTAACGGAGCAGCCTGCTTCTCGCTAGTGGTAGGCCACGGCTGTTGCCGTCGCGGATTGACGGAGCCTAACCGTATCAATACCTTGTGCGCTCGTGAATCCGGAACTGGAACAACTTCTTGTCCTTCAAGATCGACAGCAGAAGATCAGGCAAATCCAGACTGAAATAGAGACGGTACCGCTCCGGCGGAAGAGTCTCGAAGCGCAGCTGGCAGCCAGCGCAAGTGCCGTTGATACGCTGAAACAAAAAGCGCGCCAGCTCGAAGTGGACCGAAAGAAGCTCGAGCTTGATGTGGGAACACGCACGGACAGCATCTCGCGTTTCAGGACCCAACAGTATCAAACGCGCAAGAACGACGAATTCCAGGCGCTCGGACATGAAATCGAGCGGTACGAAAATGAAATTCGGAAAATCGAGGATGAAGAGCTCGAGCTGATGGTGCAGGCCGACAAGGTCAAGCTTGATCTCGCTGAAGAGGAAAAAAAAGCAGCCGGCGTAAGGGAATCAATTGCGCGGCAAACAACAGATCTCGATGAAAAGTCGAAAGCTTTGCAGTCGCGACTGGACGAATTGACCAGGGAACGCGCAGACTTGGAGGGGAAAATCGATGAGGATTTGCTTGGTCTCTTCGAAGGCCTTTTTAAGAGCAAAGGCGACGCCGCGGTGGTCGCGATCGAGCACGGAGTCTGCACCGGCTGCCACATGAAGGTGACGAGTGCAACCGCGGCGAGTGCCAGAGCTGGGAAAGAAATCGTCAGTTGCGAGAATTGCGGCCGTATTCTATATGAAGCGTAATAGTTAGGAGGTTAAAAAAGTTGAAAAGTTAGGATGGTCCGAAGCCGCAAACGCGCCAACCGCTCCGTTTTAACTCTTTTAACTGGCCCTTGGCTCACACATTGAACCGGAAGAAAATCACGTCGCCGTCGCGCACAACGTAATCTTTGCCTTCCAGCCGAATCTTTCCCGCTTCACGAGCCTTTGGCAGGGACCCGGCGGCGATCAGGTCGTCGTAGGAAATCGTTTCGGCCGCGATAAAACCGCGCTCGAAATCAGAGTGGATAGTTCCGGCAGCGGTTCCCGCTTTGTCGCCGGCGTGGATGGTCCACGCGCGGGACTCTTTTTCGCCGGTGGTAAGAAACGTACGAAGGCCGAGCAAGTGATAAACCGCCCGGATCAATGCGTGCACGCCAGTGTCTTCCACACCCAAACCACGCAGATAATCCAGTGACTCCTGCTCATTCAGATCAACCAGTTCGCTTTCTATTTGCGCGCTGATGACGATTGCCTCCGTGGCGAAATGGTGCCGCGCGTACTGCCGAACCGCCGCGACGTACTTCGCGGCGTTGTAGCCGAGAGCGTCGACCCCGGCATCCGAGCGCTTAGTTGTCTCATCGCCGCGGTCAGCGCCCGCGGCTACAACAGCGAGATCACGTTCAGCGACGTTACAGGCGAAGATTGTCGGCTTTGATGTGAGTAGAAAAAAATTGCGAACGGCCGGTCTTTCCTCCGGGGCCAAGCTGGCGGTAATGGCTGGCTTTCCGGCATCCAAGTGAGGCAATAGCTTCTCGACGATAGCGTTCTCGTTCTTTGCTGTTTTATCGCCGGCGCGCACCTCTTTCTGCAGTCGATCGTGTTTTTTCTGAAGAGCGGCCAAATCCGCCAGCACAAGCTCGGTGTTGATTATTTCAATGTCTCGAACCGGATCAACGGTGGCGCTGAAGTGATGCACATTGCTGTCTTCAAAACAGCGCACCACCTGCACGATTGCGTCCACTTCGCGGATGTGATGAAGGAATTGATTCCCCAGGCCTTCGCCTGCGCTGGCGCCTTTGACCAGGCCCGCAATATCAACGAATTCGATGGCGGCCGGAACGATTTTTTTGGAATGCGAAATTTGCGCGATTTTTTCCAGGCGCGGATCAGGCACGATCACAACGCCCACGTTTGGATCGATGGTGCAAAAAGGATAGTTTTCCGCCGACGCCTTGTGTGTGCGCGTGACGGCGTTAAACAGCGTCGACTTCCCGACGTTTGGAAGGCCAACAATTCCGGCGCTAAGCATGTTTTTTTTGTTGCGGCCGTGTCTGACCGCCGAAAGCGAGCGACACTCAGAGAGCGCCGCCACAGTTAACAATCGGGCCGGCGGGACTTGAACCCGCGACCTGTCGCCGCGGCGACCGCACTTCGCTCAGTCGATTGAGTTCATTACGACCGCGACCTGATTTGTAATATCGCTCCTTTCTTGCGGCATCGGCACGACTAGAAAAGCCTTCGCTGTGCATCGATGTCCATGGGATGCCGTGGCGTGTGGCTTTCGAATGGCCTAAGTTGTGACGACGAATACGTTCATCGAGGTTCTCACACGAACCCACATATCGGCGGCCTGTCTTGGTGCTTTGCAAGACGTAAATGTAAAACATGAGTCAAATCGGGCCGGCGGGATTTGAACCCGCGACCTCTTGAACCCCATTCAAGCGCACTACCAAGCTGTGCTACGGCCCGTTGGAGCGAATACTGTTTGCCACTTCTGGGTCGGAGGCAAACCTTTCCCAATTCCGCGCCGATCGGTCACGCGCGGTTTTACAGGCAATCAAACCGCCTTGTGATCCGCGTTTACGATGAATTGGGCAACGTGATCAAGGCGCACGAACACGCAGTCGAGTTCAAAGAAACCATGACCGATACTCAACAAAGAACCACCACTCCGATGAAGCGTGTCGATTGATTGCAAGGTTTGGGGTCTTATTGGCCGTTACTGACCACTAGGAGATGCGCTCGTTTGGAGAGCCCCGTCGCAATGCATCAGCGTCGGGCTGGCTGGATGGCGAAGTACTCCGGGCCGCCATTTTCTTGCGGAACGCCAATCTCTGAAGCAAAGACAGTCGGCACGCCCTTGCGTGTAAATTTTAAGATATCACCGCCGGCGGAGGGAGGAATCTGGGCTACAAAGAGTTTGCCCGAGCTGTCGAATATTAGGCCGCGAGGATTAGGGAGGCCTGACGCAAACTTATTTTTAACACCTTGTGGAGAAAATCTCAGGATTCCATCGCCGTTGTAAGGGAACACCGCGGTAGATACGAAAAGATTCCCGAAGCGATCAAAAGCCAGCCCAATTGGGCTAGTCTCGGGATTGGTGAAAGCTTCATGACCAATAAATACACTCCGTGTTCCATCCGGCGTGAACTTATAGATACACTGACTGGTCGCGTCCGCTGCGAAGAGGTTGTCCGTGCTATCAAAAGCTAGGCCCATACCGTGGCCCGGAACAAACCCAAACGATCCCCGTGCTCCCTGGGGAGTAAGTTTATAAATTATGGACACATCATTAGACCATGCAATCGCCATGAGAAACAGATTGTCCGAGCGGTCAATCGCCAGTCCCTGGGCGAAAAATGAATCTGGTATGGTGGCAAATGTACTCTGCACGCCGTCCGGCGTGATTTTCAAAATCGTGGGATGACACCACCTGGTAGCGTCGCAAAAGTTTGTTGCCACAAACAAATTCCCTGCACTGTCGAAAGCCAACCCGCGAGGGCGAAAAAGGCCGGTAGCAACCGTGCTTTGCAGCCCATGGGGAGTGTATTTGTAGATAGAACCGACGCCGTTTCCGGGATCGCCGTCAATAGATGCGAATAGGTCGCCCGGCTCGCTATTTGCCGTAACCGCGCCAATTGCCAGAATCACAACTTGGAACACTGCGCAGGTGACTTTCGCTATCGCTCTCATTTGTTCGACTAGCCGGGCCGTGTCGCGTCGCTAAGTCTGGAAGAACCGCCGCCCACTCGTCAAGGAAAAAACATGAGTCATCGCCTAACAAATGCGGACTGATACTCCGCGATCTTCCGTCGCTGTTTCAAACTGTATTGAAACTAGACTTCGATTGAGCTTGAGAACGAGTTCATTCGACAGCATGGGTTCGGTGAATACGCAAAATGGCATCTGGGAATCGACGAGCGCTATGCTGAGAACACCAAACGAAGATACAAATTTCCCTATGGCGGCTTCACAAGCGTTCGTCGCTGCGCCGTGCTCGCTGTGAAGGAGAGAGCTCGCCAATACGGCCACACTGACATTGAAACCGCCGCGGCCCAGCTACTTGAAATGGTTACCGCGAGAGAAGGACGAACCGCTGCGCAACCCAAGCCATAACTGTAGCGGCGGTATGTGACCGCCGGATCGTTGCGCAAGTCTGTAACTTACGATACTGAAGGCGTCACTTACCACGTTGCGCAACGTTAAAAACGGCGCTCACAGAGCGCCGCTACAGTTTAGCCATTCCAGGCACTTAAGAACGCATCGATCAACTCTGGCAGTTCGTCGCTGTAACCCCCTTCCAGGATAGTAGCTGAGGGAATGTCGAGTTGGTCCAGCCATTCGCCGAACCTGGAAAAATCCTCAAGCTCGAGCGTCATCCGCACCAGCGGATCGCGCGCGTACGCGTCAAAGCCCGCGGAGACAAGTAGTAGATCGGGTTTGAAAGCGATCAATCTTTCCAACGCCCGCTTCGCCACATCGACGTGATGACTCCGCGGCGTCCCGGGGCCGATAGGATAATTCCCATCAAAATACCAAATCGCAACGCGTTCAACGGGCGCCTTTGTTGTAGCCGGGGTCGATGACCCCGGCCGGCTGGCATCCCCGCTATCGGCTACAGCAAGCGCATCGAGCGCGGCAATCGCAACGTGGTTGAAGTAGCAAAATCCCATCGCCCGGTCTCGAGTCGCGTGATGTCCGGGTGGCCGCATGAGACTGAATGCGCGCTCGCCTTTCAGCGCGGCGCGCGCCACTTCAATCGCCGCGCCGGCAGAACGCACAGCGCGTTCGTAAATCTTTGGGTAAACAGGCGTGTCCGCGTCGAAGTCACGCGTTGCGCTTCTGATCCTTTCCATGTGATCCCGCGAATGCGCCCGCAACAGCGCCGCTTCACTGGCAGGCTCCGGCGTGCGCCATTCCCAATCAGGATGTCGCTCCTTCAATAATGGAACGCTGCGCGCAACTCTAGCTGGCCGCTCGGGATGGCTGGGCGCTGAATATTCCAGGCAGGATGCGTCGTGAAAAATAATCATGGTAGTTGCAACGTGGCGGTTCAGCGGATATTCCGCTACGACAATGCTAAACGGCCAGAAAATTGTGGTGGTAATGCCCGCTTATAACGCCGCCCGCACTTTGCAACGCACTTACGACGAAGTAATGGCGCAGGGGATTGTCGATCTTGTCATCGTCGTGGACGACGCCAGCCACGACGATACCGTGGCGATTGCGCGCACACTTGAGCGTGTGCAGGTGGAGGTTCATCCGGAAAATCGCGGCTACGGCGCAAATCAAAAAACCTGTTATCGCCTCGCACTGGCCGCGGATGCGGACATTATCATTATGATTCACCCGGACTATCAGTACACGCCGCAGTTAATCCCGGCGATGGCGGCTCTGGTGGGGAGCGGACTTTATCCCTGCGTGCTTGGTTCGCGCATTCTTGGCGGCGGCGCGCTGCGTGGCGGTATGCCTTTGTGGAAATACATCTCGAACCGGTTTTTGACGCTTGCTGAAAATGTTCTTATCGGCGCGAAACTCTCGGAATATCACACTGGTTATCGCGCTTTTTCGCGCCAGTTGTTGGAGCGCCTGCCGTTGGAACGAAATTCTGATGATTTCGTTTTCGATAACCAGGTGCTCGCGCAAATCATCGCACTCGCCTGCGCGATCGGCGAAGTAACTTGTCCCGCGCGCTACATGCCCGAAGCATCATCGATTAATTTTCGCAGGAGCGTGCGCTAAGGTCGACGCAAACAATCGCCGGTTCTGGGGCTGAATAGCGCACGCGAACCAGAAATAATCCTTCAGCAGGAGCGGCAAAGCGAGGTGAGCCCACCTGGCCGGAGTCCAGCCGCGCAGCGACATCCTCGATGCGCATTTTGTCGAGTGCGCATTTCACCAGGGAGCCCACGATCAATCGAATCATTTTGTAGAGAAAACCGTCGCCATCGAACTCGATTTCCACACACGGACCTTCTTGCCGGACGCGCACTGAATAAATTGTCCGGATCGTGCTCTTTTCCTCTTTCCCGCGGTTGGCCGCGAACGCGGCAAAATCATGAGTGCCGACAAACTGTTTCGCTGCCCGCTTCAGAATTTTGAAGTCAATCGGACGCGGAGTATGCCAGGCCCGATGATATTCAAAGGGAGACAGAACCGGGGCCGACCAGATTCTGTAACGATAGATTTTTCCTTTTGCCGAAAGCCGCGCGTGAAAATCATTCGACACATATTGGCAGCGAAGCACGCGAATAGCCGGAGGCAATAACGCGTTGAGCGCTTCAGTCCAACACGCGGCCGACAAACGGTCGTTGGGAAGATCGGCGTGCGCGCATTGAGCGAGCGCATGGACGCCCGCATCCGTTCGTCCTGCGCCGTGAACGCGAACCGGTTTGCCTAGAACGCGCTCAAACGCGCGCTCTATGTGATCCTGGACCGTGTTGCGATGAGATTGGCTCTGCCATCCGGCGAATGGCGTGCCGTCGTACCCGATGATGAGTTTCAGCCTTCGTGCCATTGATCCTCGTGATCGGTGACCACTGAACAGTGATCCGCAGCAAGCCGTTGTTCACGGATCACAGATCATTGATCACTTTTGATTCCCACATTCGCGGCGCGCCAGTCCAAGTAGTTTTGCAAAATCATTTGAGCTGCTACTTGATCGACATAACCCCGAGTCTGTCGCGTTTTCTTGCCTGCATCACGTAATGCGCGGTGGGCCGCGACCGTGGTTAGACGCTCGTCCCAGGTAACGACCGGGCATGGCAAGATGGCACGCAATTTTTCGACAAACTGAAGGACTTCGGTTGCTGCAGCACCAATCTGGCCGTTCATCTGGCGGGGAATGCCGGCTACCACGTGATCGACCTTTTTTTCTCGGACGATTTCCGCGACGCGCGAGACCGCCTGCTCGTTTGCTGGAATGGTCTCAAGCGGGTGCGCAAGCAACTGTAACTCATCGGATATTGCAGTTCCGATACGCGCCCGACCAAAATCGAGAGCCAAGATCGGATTCATCGCGCGTTGAGTCATTGCAGCTCAGGCGGCAGCTTGCCGATCAGATTTTTGATCTTCTCTGCTTCGTGCCGGTGACAGACCAAAAGCGCGTCCTTTGTTTGCACAACAATGAGGTCATGAACTCCAAGTAGTGCGATGGTCGTTCCGTCCTCTTGGAAAACGATGTTGTTGCTGGAATCGAGCGCGGTGACGGCGCAATTCGCGGCGTTGCCCTGTTTGTCTGTCTCAAAATAATTCGACACGGCCCTCCAACTTCCGATGTCGTCCCAGTCGAAATTGGCTTCCACCACAAGAACGCGGTCTGCCTTTTCCATGATCGCGTAGTCGAAGGAGATCCGTGGCAATTTGCTGAAGCGTTCACGCAAAGCCTTCTCGAAATTCTTCGGCGCGCGCAATTGAGAAATGAAGTCCGCCAGCTCTGGAGCCTGACGGTTAAATTCACGGAGCACTGTAGGCACCGACCAGACGAACATGCCTGCGTTCCATCGGAAATTTCCTTTTCGCAAAAATGATTCGGCCAGATCAAGGTTGGGTTTCTCGCGAAAGCGCACAACCCGATGAATGGCATCGTTGTCTGGGCGCGTCCGCAAACGGACCGGCTTGCCTTGCTCGATGTAGCCGTATCCCGGACAGGCCCAGGTTGGTTTGATCCCGATAGTTACCAGCTCGCCCGTTTCTTCGGCTGCGTCGGCAGCCAGCGCCAGCGTTTTCTGAAAAGCCGCCCGGTTGGAGATCACATGATCCGCGGGCAGAACGAGCATCGTGGCTGCGTGATCGCGAGCCACGACCCATCCAGTGCCGAGCGCCACTGCAGCAGCGGTGTCGCGTTTAGCGGGTTCAGCGATGATATTCTCTTTTGGAAAACCCCCCAGCAATTTGCGAACTGCGCTCTCCTGTTCCGCGTTCGTCAGGATCAAAGTGCGTTCATACGGAACAAGACCCTCAAGCCGGGCCAACGTTTCTTCGAGCAGAGTCTTATCGGAAACGAGGCGCAGCAGCTGTTTGGGGCGGGCACGGCGGCTCAATGGCCAGAAGCGTTCACCGCTGCCGCCAGCGAGAATAAGCGCGTATATCGGGGTGAGCATGTAAAAGTGGGAGGGTCTTCCGAGTCGCGAAAATTGCCGTTTCTTTTTCCCAAACGCGACGTATATGGTAGGCGATGTCTCTCCCGATATCCATTTCAAAAACTTCCGAGCAGCTTCCGGTTGACCCGTTGCTTGTGGTCACACGGGCCGCGATCGGGCTTGGCTTGGGCATAATGATGGCCGACAAAATCAAACCCTCGATCCGTCAGGCCGCCGCGATCGCACTTGTTGCGATTGGCGCGTTAGCAGCGGCCCCGTGGCTCGTGAAAATCACGCTGGGGCAGATTAATCGACCGGAATCCGAGTGGGGGAGTCGCGCCCGTTTGCGTTCCATTCGCGGCGATTCGGGTTACAGCTCCGATACAGACATCTACTAGAACGCGTTCACAAACTTGTAGTAACTGTCTTGAGTTCAAGCGCAGCAAGCAGAGGGTTTGACGGTGTGATTAAGGGCAAGGAGAAGTTTCCGCATCACAGCAGTGAGGGCGACTTTGTGAGGTTTGCCCTTGGTACGGAGACGCTGATAGAAATCACGCAGGAGGCGGTTGTGACGCGTGGCCACCAGCGCGGCCATATACAAGCCGCGGCGCAAAGCACGGCGTCCTCCAAAGATGGTGCGTTTGCCACGTAACGTGCCGCTGTCGCGGTTAAACGGAGCCAGTCCAGCCAGCGCTGCTGCTTGAGCACGATTGAGTGTTCCCAGCTCGGGCATTTGCGCGAGCAGCAGCACGGCGGTGCGCGTACCCACACCC
>QHPC01000176.1 GCA_003218915.1 Verrucomicrobiota bacterium | reverse complement strand
TTCCTTATCGAATATCCAAACATTTCGCTTGGATACGATTCCAGCTTTTTCCCATCGGCCATACGAAAACCAAGTCGACCACTCAGCCCAATCCATCCGCGCCTGCTTACATCCCCATGGATTGATTCGGTTTTCATCTTTTCCAAAGCAGTATTCGACTGGTTTGTATGCCTGATCTCTCTGAGTGGCGCACCAAATGAAACCGAAAACCTCATCCCAATCTATTTGCTGCCCATCGTAGTAGATGGCTCGATTACGAATCCCGGACAAGGCTTTCGCCATCCGCATGACGTCGACAAACTGGTCCGACTGAATGTGAACAAGGTACCAAGTTTTCTTATTCTTCAGCGCGGTTTGGGCTGACCCAATTTCTTTTGCTAACTCAAGTGCTGTGGTGAACCCAGGAGCAGTCGATTCGGAAAAGGCGATCGCGTACCCATCTTTGGGAATATTAAATTCCAGGGAAGTGCTTGCCACTTCCTTACTCTCAACTGCCGCGCCGCACGCAGGGCAGAAACGCGCATCACTCTGAATTTGCGTATTGCATTTCGAGCAGACGATTATCGAGCGTTCCGACTTCAGCCGCTTTGAAACTTCGGATGTGATTACATCGAGTTGTTCTTGGCGGATGCCAACTAGGCCGCAGAAAGAAGCGATCACGTCTGCTTCGGCTTGTGCCAAGTCGGAATCCGCAAGCGCGACTGCAACCATGTCTTCTAGGTTCCGAACCTGATCTGCGAATGAACCAACTTTGCTTAGGGATGATCCGCCAGTCTCGACGGCCTTTTGCGCGGCGGTATTGTGGGAGCGCTTCGCTTGTATGCTCTTCTGAACTTGATCAATCAGAACCTTCTCCTGATCTGACAGAGCTTTATCGGCTCTCGCAACAAGCCACAGGTTTGCGAGATAAGTCGTCTTCTCGCTGTCTGTCAGATCAATCGGAGCCACTTACCGTCACGCCTATAAACTATTGTCCCTTTTGACAAGTTCTTTCCGCAATCCGGCCAATCCTATTTTGACGCGGAGCCGGCGACCAGTTTCTGGAAACGTCCCCCACGGCGGGTAAACTCCTTTTGCGGCCAGGGGACCCTCGTTGGATTCACGGCTGCGCGTTCGCGAGTTTCTGAAAGCGCTGATCTTTCCGCAGCGGCTCAAACGTTGGGTCAAGCCGGAGCAACGCCGGAGTAAGCGGCGGATTTGCGGCGAGCGGTGCCTCGTACGGTATTGAAAGCAGCTTAGCTAAAGTGGAAATGGAGCGGTCGGGGTCGCCGACACGCGCTGCTACCCGGGCGAGAATGTCTAGCGGCCTTGGACCCGTCAGCGCGTCTTTATCGATCGGCATCATGGAAATCGCGCGCTCGGCCAGAGCCAATGCGGCGGCGTTGTCACCGAGCCACATGTTTGTTAGCGCGAGGTCTCCCATCAGAACAAAGTTTTCAGGTTGTTCTTTCAGGAAAGATTCCAGTTCAGTGCGGGCCTGACTCCAACTTTCGCGGGCGGCGTCATGATCGCCGGCGACTTCCTGTGCCCAACCTAGCCAAAAACGCAGTTCGCCAACGTAAAAACCCAGTGCTTGATCGGGCGTTGCCAATATCTCCTTTAATTGAGCGATGACTGGCCCTGGGCGCGACTCAAGGATAGCCTGGTAAACTTGTGTTTCTAACGCGTTAACGTAGCCGACACCCAGCCGTAGCGGAGCCAGTAGCGCGGAAGCACGTGGGAGGTCGCCCTGGGCTTGTGCTATGCGCGCCTTTAACACAATAGTATCGATGTCGTCGGGCGTGATATTGAGAATCTGCTCAAGCTTTGCCAGGGCTTCGGGGAAACGACGTTGACAGATATTGGAACGCGCGTGTTGAGACAGCAGATTAACGTTTCGCGGGTCAAGCTTCTCGGCTTCGTTGAAGTACGCCTCGCTTTTGTCCCAGTTGCCGCGCCTGCGCTCAACATAGGCCAGGGCCTGAAGAACCCGGCTGCTATGGGGCAGGACGCGCTCTGCCTGCTCGAGGTATTTCACCGCCGTGTCGTAATCTTTCAGGCAGGCGTAGTAATAGAAACCCTTGGCCAATAAACCCTCGCCAAGATTGGGCTGTAGCCTAAGAGCCGTGTCGGCTGCCTCGCGCGCTTGTTCGCGGAGCGCAGCGGTCGGTTGAAGGCTCTGCGTGAGGTAGCCACTGGCATCGACATAAGAAAGCAGCGCCCAGCCCAGGGCGAAGCTAGGGTCCAACCTCACTGCTTCCTTGACGTGTTTCTGCGCGCCAAGAGAGTTTTCCGGTGTGAATGCGGTCTTTAGCGTGTAAGCCAAGCCACGCAGGTAGGCATCGTACGCCTGAGGATTGTTCGTAGGTTTGGCTGCGATAACTTGCTCTTCCTGTCCGGTGAGCTTGGCTCGCAACTGATCGGCGATAGCTTTGGATACTTCGCTCTCTACCGAGAAGATGTCGGTCAGCTTGCGATCGAACGTATCCGACCAAAGGTGCGAGTCAGTGGCCGCCTTGATCAGCTGCACATTGACGCGTACGGCGTCGCCGCTCTTTTGCACGCTTCCTTCCAGAATATGGGCAACACCGAGTTGCCTTGCGATCTCGGGCAAATTTTCCGGGGCGCTCTTATAATGCTGCGTCGAAGTACGCGAGATTACCTTCAGGTCGGTGATCTTGGATAAGCGCGTCAGGATTTCGTCCTGTATCCCCTCGGCAAAATAAGCGTTCTCCTTATCGCTGCTCAGGTTTTCGAACGGCAGGACCGCAATCGATCGCTCCATCGGCGTGAATGGCCGTGCCCGTTGGTACAACCACGTTCCGAGTGCCAATACCGCAATCGCCAACGTCGCCGCCGAAACTCCAAACGCGACTCGCCTGCGCCGCGAGCGCGCCTTTGGGTTGAAGCGCTCATAACAACTGTGGACAGCAGAAAGTAACTCGCGCGCCGTTTGCGGCCTGTCCTTCGGATCCGGTGCCAGCATCGATTTCACCAGTGCAATAACCTGTGCGGGTAGATGGAGAATCCTAAGTTGTTCCAATGGTAACTCGCTGGTCTGTCTCGCGCGGATCTCTTCCATGGTACGCCCTACAAAAGGTGTCCGACCGGTAAGCAGATACCAAAGGGTAACACCCAGTGAGTAGATGTCGGATCGCATATCAATCGGTAATTGCTGAATGCCGGCGAACTGTTCTGGACTGGCAAATGCCGGAGTACCGATGAAGCCCGCCTGGGTTTGCTCGATACCGGGCTCTGCTTGAGGACCCATTACTTTTGCCACTCCATAATCAATCAGCTTCACCGTGAGCTCCCCGCTCGCATCCGATTCGAGCATGATGTTGGATGGCTTGATATCG
>QHPC01000175.1:841-5101 GCA_003218915.1 Verrucomicrobiota bacterium | reverse complement strand
TTCGGCAGCACATCGAGCGCATTCACACTGTTCGGGATTAGTCTGATTTACGGGATGTCGGGAACGACCGGTCTGGCCGCGATCTCGCAAAAGCTGGGGACCACAACGGTGCAGCCATTGCTTGCGGTTGGAATCGTGATGACGCTCGTCGGTTTCGCTTTCAAGATCGCTGCCGCGCCGTTTCACCTCTGGGCGCCCGACGCGTATCAGGGCGCGCCTGTTTCGAGCGCAGCGTTCATCGCCTCGGGGTCGAAGGTTGCGTCATTCTTTGTGCTGGGAAAAATAGTGCTGGTGGGGTTTGCGCCGGTGCACGGCAACGCCGGGTGGCATACCATGGTCGCCGGTTGGTCGCCTCTGCTTGCAGCGCTTTCCGCGTTTTCGATTGTGATCGGTAATCTGGTCGCGCTTGCGCAATCGAACGTCCGCAGACTTCTTGCCTACTCCGCCGTTGCGCATGCGGGTTATACATTGATCGGACTCGTGGCCGGCGGCCATGACGGCTTTTCCGCGGCCTTGTTCTATACGACGATTTATGCCCTCACACTCGTGGGTGCATTCGGTGTCGTTGGCGTCGTGCGACGCGAAACAGGCGGTGACGATTTCTCTAACTTTTGCGGGCTGGCGTCACGTTCTCCCTTGCTCGCCGGATGCATGGCGGTTTTTATGTTGTCGCTTGCCGGCATCCCGCCGTTGGCTGGATTTTTCGGAAAATTCTATCTGTTCAGCGCTGCGTTGGATCCCAGAGGCAGTCAAGCGCTTCTCTGGCTCGTCGTGCTTGGACTGGTTGGCAGCTTCGTCTCCCTTTATTATTACCTTCTTGTGTTGAAAGCGATTTTCGTTGATGAAGCGTCAATGCCAGTAGCGCCGCCGCTCCATCGAATCCCGCCCGAGGTTTTGCAGCAGGGTACGGTTGCACTACTTGCCGCGATAGTCGTTCTGCTTGGCGTAATGCCGAACCTGCTCGCCTCGCGAATTCTGGCCGCGGTTCCGTAAAAAATTTCGAAAAAGACGCAATTAACGCTTGACCGGCGCGCTATAAGTTTTGCATCAAAAGCAGCAGACCCATTGCGAAGTTGGTGATTTAAAGATGGGCAACATCAGCGAGTTTATTGAGCGCCATTTCCGACACTTCAACGCGGCGGTGCTGAAAGACGCAGCCGACGCGTACATCGCACATCTCGATCGTGGCGGAAAAATGATGATCACTCTGGCGGGTGCGATGAGCACCGCTGAATTGGGAGTTTCACTAGCGGAAATGATTCGCCGTGACAAAGTGCACGCCATTACCTGCACGGGTGCGAACCTGGAGGAAGACCTCTTCAATCTCGTCGCGCGCAGCAAATACGAACGCATTCCCAACTATAGGGAGCTGAGTCCTCAACAAGAGCAGGAGTTGCTGCAGCGGCACCTCAATCGCGTCACTGATACCTGCATTCCAGAGGAGGAAGCGATGCGTCGAATTGAGCGAGTGGTGCTCGACGAATGGAGCGGCGCTTCGGAGAGCAACCGGAGGAAGTTCCCCCACGAATTCCTTTATACGATCTTGCGCGAGTGCCGCCTGAAACAATTTTACGAGATCGATTCCGCCGACAGCTGGATGGTTGCCGCCGCGCACAAGAACCTTCCATTGTTTGTGCCCGGCTGGGAAGATTCGACTCTCGGAAATATTTACGCAGCGCGTTGCATCACCGGAGTGATCCGGAATGTGCAGGCGATTCGTTCGGGAATCGAATACATGATTGAACTCGCAGCGTGGTATCGCGAGGCATCCAAGCACACGTCCATAGGCTTTTTCCAAATCGGCGGCGGTATCGCGGGCGATTTCCCAATTTGCGTCGTGCCGATGCTGAACCAGGACGTGGTCAACACGCCTGTTCCAGAATGGGGTTATTTTTGCCAAATCAGCGATTCCACGACCAGCTTCGGCTCATATTCCGGCGCGGTTCCCAATGAGAAGATCACGTGGGGAAAACTGAGCGTCGACACGCCACGATTCGTCATTGAATCTGACGCAACGATCGTTGCGCCGCTGGTTTTCACCAAGGTTCTGGGATGGTAAGGCCACAGCGCGACGGCGGGGGATGAGTTTCCGTCGTGGATGTTCCATGGGTTTAATCCGTTTGGATGGCGTGATCCTGGGTTTCATCCGATGATAGGAAATGCTTTACGTCATAGCGACGCCGATCGGTAACCTGGCCGATATCACGTTGCGCGCGCTCGAGGTCCTGAAAAATGTCGATGTTGTGGCGGCGGAAGACACTCGGCATTCCGGCTTTTTGCTAAAGCATTTCGGAATCAAAAAGCCTTTTCTGAGCTACCACGAACACAATGAAGCGGCGCGCACGGCGGAGCTAGTACAACGCCTTGCGCGAGCCGAGAAGGTTGCGCTAATTACGGATGCAGGCACGCCTGGAGTGTCCGATCCCGGGTTACGACTCATTCGCGCGTGCATCGAACGCGAACTGCCGTTCACGATCATTCCCGGGCCGTCGTCGATCCTGACCGCTTTGCTCGGGTCCGGATTTTCGACTGAGAAATTTTCGTTCCGTGGATTTCTTCCGATGAAAAGCGGCCAACGCGAGCGCGAATTAAGCGCAGCAGCCGAACGCGAGTGCACCTCAATCTTCTTCGAATCGCCGTATCGGCTCGTAAAAACGCTTGAGGCTTGCGTCCAGATCATGCCAGACGGGCAACTTTGCGTCGCGCGCGAGCTGACAAAAAAATTTGAGGAATTCCGCCGCGGCACCGCGGCGGACCTTTTCGCACATTACACCGCGCATCCTGCGAAAGGCGAGATCGTGCTCCTGATCTCTGGCTCGTAACAGTTGCGCCGGCGTATCGACAAATTCATTTGCCGCAACAGCACGGATGCGGCGCGTCCAGAAGTGCGCGCGAATAAAGGATTCGCAACCGCCGTCCAATCTAGTCACTGAAATCAGCTGGAATCGATGCGCTCTGATACTGGTCATGTCGAAAGTTTCACGAATTCCTGCTGTCCTGCCGAAGTTGTTGTTCAGAGTTTCGCGAGCAGACTCGCCAGCTTCTGCGATTATCGTTTATGACCCGCCTGCCACGTTTCGTTACGCCTTTGTTCGCGGGATTTGCCGTCACGTTTCTGCAGGTCGGCATCGTAGTGGTTCTGCTCGCTCCAGAAGAGCCGGTCACGCAGCGCTACGCCGCGTTGGTCCAACACGATGCCTATTGGTTCAGAAACATTATGGATCGCGGATACCAGACTATTGTCCCACCGATCGATCATAAGGTTATGGAAGTCTCGAATGTCGCGTTTTTTCCGGCATATCCGACGATTGCCGCGCTAGTTCGGCGTACGTTCAATCTCAGCGCCGGGACCGCGCTATTGATCACGGCTCAGTTTGCTGCCTGGGGTTTTTGGACCTATTTCTTCTTGTTCTGCACGCGCTGGAATGTTTCGCGGGCGCTTCAGATTTGCGGCACACTCTTAATCCTCGCGAACCCGGCCGCGTTCTTTTTGGTGGCCGGCTATTCGGAATCCCTCTTTCTGATGGCGCTGCTCGGTGCGCCGCTTTTCCTGTGGTGCGCTCGGTTTCTCGTACTGGATGGCGCGGCTTGTTCAAGCCGCAAACCTGGGTTCGAGAGAACCGTCCAGCTATCGGCTTGACGCTTGTCGCGGCATCCGGCGCGATTGCATTCTTCGCTTACTGCCAACTGCGATGGGGCCACTGGGACCTTTACATGCTCACGCAGGCGGCTGGTTGGGCCATCGTGCCCGATTATCTTGCAGTGTTTAAACCCGACAGTTATCGCTGGCTCGTTCCTGCACTGAATGATCCCATTGAGGCGAGCCAGCTATCCATGACGCTCGGCGCTGTCCTTTTCGTCGCCATCGCAGTTTGTGAATTGCTTCCAGCGATTCGTCGCCGCACCGGCCTGTCGGTACGCGTTGGGATCTATTTCTGTGCGGCTACGATTTACTACTTCTCGGTAAGCGGAGTCGCCTGCGTGGATATGGAAAGTATGCTCCGGTACGAGTTCTGCGCGTATGTTTTAATCGTACTGGCGTTGTTGAACTTTCTGCGTCAATTTCGCACGCCGCCAGTATGGGTGCGGGCATTAGGGACGGCGGCAGTAGCGCTGGTCAGCGCTGCGGGGCTGTGCCTACAGGGATGGTACGTCTGGAATTTTACCCGGGGTAACTGGGTCGCGTAGCAGAAGATGAACACAAAGGTCGTCATAATCGGTGCAGGTCCTGCAGGCCTTACGTCTGGCTATTTGCTTTCC
>QHPC01000175.1:0-801 GCA_003218915.1 Verrucomicrobiota bacterium | reverse complement strand
CTCAAAATCGAAAGCGGTGGAAGATCTATGGACGGAGATTTTACCAAACGACATGCTGATCCGACCGCGCTCCTCGCGGATTTTTTACGACGGCAGATTTTTTTCCTATCCTCTCAAGCCAGTTGAAGCACTGCTGAAGCTTGGCGTCTTCAAGTCTACACTCTGCATTCTGTCGTGGTTAAAAGCGCGTCTATTCCAGGCGCGAAGTCCGCGCAATTTTGAAGAGTGGGTGAGCAATCAGTTCGGAAACCGCCTCTTTAACACTTTCTTCAAGAGCTACACGGAAAAGGTGTGGGGGATGAGCTGCAGGGAAATCTCCGCCGATTGGGCTGCGCAACGGATCAAAGGTCTTTCGTTAGGAAGCGCAATCAAGAATGCTCTTATCCCTCAGCGCTACAACGGCGACCGCAGCAAAGTCATCAAGACACTGATCCATTCTTTTCGCTATCCCCGCCTCGGTCCTGGCATGATGTGGGAAGCATGCACGGAAAAGATGACAGCGCTAGGCGGAAAACTCGAGATGGGCTGCAGGGTGACCCGCTGCTCATACGACAAGACGTCCGGCAGTTGGACAGTGGAATACAAAGATCGCAAGGGTGATTTGTATAGCGTCGAAGCCGAACACGTCATTTCATCGGCGCCGATGCGAGAACTCGTACGCGGTCTGTCGCCGGCTGCCAGTGAGCCAACCAAACGGGCGGCTCAAAGTCTGAGGTACCGCGATTTCCTGACCGTGATGTTGATCTTGAAAGATCGCCAGATGTTCGATGACAACTGGATCTACATTCACGACCCGAGCGT
>QHPC01000125.1 GCA_003218915.1 Verrucomicrobiota bacterium | reverse complement strand
CTTTGTTTGTTTGAGCCACTGTTATTAAATGAGCAGATGAAGACTTCGGCGACAGGGATCACCAAAACACCTCGCGCAGTATCATCAATGTTCTCGTTCGCCTGCGCGGGATTCCTTGCGCTTTCTCTCGGCGGATGCGCCGGCACGTATTACTCTGAGACTTCCGCACCCGAGGCCGGGTACAATACTTACCACGCACCTTATTATTATCCGTATTACCCGTGGTACAGTTACTACGGCGGAGCGTACTACGGAGATTGAGTCGTCGATTTGCTTTCCGTTTCCTTAAGCAACTCCATTAACTGATCTTTCCACAGTGTCGCCAGCGTGTGACTGCCGTGGCCTCGCGTTTTGTCGCTGAACGGAATGACCGTTGCGCGGCCATGCGGAACGTGCTTGATCTCGCGTTCAAGAATGCCGAGCTCGGGAGGATTAATCAGATCATCGGCAAAATTGATCGCCAGAAGCGGCGCCTGGATTTTTTCCAGACTCGGTCCGGGATCGTAATCATGTGAAGCCTCCAGCGCGTAGAGCACATCATTGGCGTCATCAGTCCTGACGATTTGCTCAACGAATTTGTCGAGAACTTCATCCGTTTGGGAAAGTGTGGGCGCGTCCTTCTGACGCAAGATCGGATTGCTGCTCATGAACCAAAGCATCTCGGCGGCAGTGCGCAAGCTCGGCGGCTGGGTTTTGTACTCGCCGTTATTCCAAGCCGGATCATTGCGGATGGCGTCGATAACCATGCGGCGCCAGGCACGGTTGCGTCCCGAAATCTGCGTCGGCAAACTGGCCAGCGGCATCAACGCGTCCATGAAGTCGGGATGCAATTCGCCCCACACCCAAGTATGCATTCCGCCCATTGAAGTTCCCATTACAAGTCGCACGTGATTTACGCCGAGTCCGGCCGTTAAGAGGCGGTAGTCCGCCTCCACCATGTCGATATAACCGTAGGGCGGGAATTTGGCGTGCATGCCATCACTCGGCTTGCTCGATTTGCCGTGACCAATCCCGTCCGGCAACACAATGAAAAATTTCGTCGCATCGAGCGGCTGGCCTTTTCCAAAGAGTTCACCGGCAAACTCGGAGCGAATAAATTGCGCGCCGCTCCCAGTTGTCCCATGCATGATGAGAACGGCATTGGTCGTTTTGCCCTGTGTATCCTTCTCCAGTTTTCCCAGGGTCCGATAATGGAGACGCAACTCCGGCAGTGTTTCGTCTGACGCAAATTTGAAATCGCGAATCGTATAGTCGCCTTCTGTCGGCGGTGGATAATCGGCCGCTGACACGAAACCCGCGGCCGAAATGGACAAGAAAAATACGAAGATTCGGAGTGTTGGATTCATATTAATGATTTCGTTGCCGCTCGGCTTGGATCTGCTTGAGCAACTCGGTGTGCGTTCGTTCAAGATCGTTAGCAAGGTTCACAGTTTCTTGTAGAGCTTCGGGATAAATCTCGAACCGTTTTCTCAATTTCTTGGTGGCCGGATCGTAAAAGAAGGAAATGTCCTGATCGAGATTCGGCACGATCAGTTCGTCACTTAATTTTTGATAGCGCGCCATGCGCGCCAGTCCCCAGCGGATAACTGATTCGTCGTTGCGCAGCGCTCTGAGCGTCTGCACGTCGAGCAGCTGGACGCCGCCGGATTGCAGCATCGTGGCTAAGTCGCTTGGGCTATAGTCCGTGATGAAAACAAAGGGACGCAGCGGCGGCATCTCACTGGCGTCCAGCGCGCGCCGAAACTCCGCTGCTGCTGGCTGTTGTTCTGTGGTGCGGTTAATTTTTGAGCTTTCGATTTCTTCGCGCAACGTTTGCTCGATCGACGCCAGGATTCGGTCGCGCCGTTCTGCGTCCTGCTGGTGTTGCTGATAATTACTGAGCCAGAAGGCCGCGTAAACGCCAATAAACACCAGAAGTAGCTCGGCAACCCAGCGCCCAAAGCGCGCCAAAAGCGAGCGTTTTTCAGTTGTTTGGCTCATGATTCACGGGAACAATTCAATCAATGAGACAATCGTGGTCAGTCAACAATTTGACCGATTTCGTGGCGAACTCAGTCCAAAACGCAAATGCCGACGATGCGCCGTTCCTTCATTTGAGATTCGACCGCGTGTTTCCCGATGACTTTTACGGGGAGATGTTGCTGGCGATGCCGGTGGCAGACGACTACCGCGCCATGTCTGGCAAAAGTAAAATGGGCAGCAGCAGGCCCGACCGCAAACCTACTCGCACCAAAATCGATCTTTTCCCGGAGTACATTCGCCATTTGCCGCCGATGAAGCGCGAAATCTGGGACGCAGCCGGCCGTGCATTGCGTTCCAAAGAGTTGCAGAAAGCTTTCGTGCAGCGACTCGCGCCGGGCTTGGAGCGCAGGTTCGGCGTCGACTTTGCGAAAGTCAAAATGTATCCGGTGCCGATTCTGACTCGCGATATTCCTGGATACCGCATCTTCAAACACACTGACAGTCTCTGGAAAGGGATCACCGTTCAGTTTTACCTGCCGCCCGACGACTCGACACCACATATCGGGACCATTTTTCATGAAGTGCTCCCAACTGGCAGAAAGCCAAAAAAAGCGCAGATGCCATTCTCGCCCAATAGTGGATACGCGTTTGCGGTGGCTGACCATACATGGCATTCCGCCGACCCGGTCGGACCAGAAGTAAAAACGCGCGACAGCATTCTGCTAACTTATTTCGTCGATGCCGGGCCATGGCGATTTGTGCGCAATCGCGGCCGGCGAGCGGCTAATTTTGCGCTCAACGAGTTGCGCAATCTGAAACACAATTGAACAGAGTAGCGCGAGCGTCCTCGCTTGCGTGCGGAACAAATCTCGCAAGCCAGAGGCATGCGCTACCTCAGACTCAACGAGGCAATGGTTGTTCCATGTCCGCAAGCGCATACGCGAGGACTGCGACGACGGCGGAATTTTCTGCCAATTCTTTCGGGACAATTTTGTCCAGCGTGTCAGCCGCGGTGTGGTGATAATTGAAATAGAAACGGCTGTCCTGGATCGGACTGAAAGCAGGCACGCCGGCTTCTTCCATCGGCCCAATGTCAGCGCCGCAATGCTCGACCAGATTCAGCATGCCCGCGCCTGACCCCTGCAAAATTGCTGCGACCGGCGCGAACATCTTTTTCACTTCTGGTTTTCCCTTGATGTTGATGCCAAGCGGGTGATCGGCACCGCCGTCTGTTTCCATCGCTGCAAAATGGTTCATCCATTCTTTTTCGTGGTCTTTTGCATACTGTTTCGATCCGGCCAGCCCGTTCTCTTCATTCATCCACGCAATCACCCGAATTGTGCGCTTCGGTTTGAGATGAAGTTTTTGGATCAAATTTGCCGCTTCCATCGAGACTGCGACGCCCGCGCCATCATCAATTGCGCCCGTGCCCAGGTCCCACGAGTCCAGATGACCGGAAACGACGATCACCTGTTCGGGATGTTCGCTACCCTTGATGTCGCCGATAACGTTTGCACTTTCGACATCCGGCAGAGTTTGGGGCGTGAGAACTAATTTCATTCTCACTGGTCCTTGACGGACCAGGTCAGCGATCAAATCCGCATCCTCCGCTGTGACTGCACCGGCTGGAATTTTCGGCGCGTCATTCGCGTAATCTGTCTCGCCAGTGTGCGGAAGCCGATAGTCAGCGCCACCCACTGAACGGATCAGACACGCGATCGCGCCCTGTCGCGCGGCTTCGCTTGGACCCTTGCTACGGTAAACGACTGCTTCACCGTATGCTTCGCCACCACGACCTTCCGCAGCAGTTCATCAAAATTTCTGGCTACGAGCACGTCTGCTTCGATGCCCTGCGGGGCTGTCGCCACGCTTCCACCAAGCGCGCACAGCACAATTTTCTGGGTCGTGTTCTCTGCCTGTCCGGGTAATTGCACGAGCGCTGCCGTCTCTTCGCCGCGCACCCAATGCGGCACCATCACCTTCTCCAGGTGTACTTCGCATCCAAGGGCCTTCAATTCGCCGGCGACGTATTCAACCGCCTTCGCCGCCTGCGCGGATCCGCTCAAACGCGGTCCAATGTTGTTCGATAAATGCGCGACCTGGCGAAAAGCGTAGTCGCTTGTCAGAGCTGCCTGCTGCAATCGTTTCAGCTCCCCCAGAATCTGCACTGAAAAGACGGCCGGCGTCGACGTTGGTGACGCGTTTGGACTCGAGGCTGTCGCTGGCGTTTGTTGTGCACCAACTCGTTCAGCGCAGAAAAATAATGAAAGCGACAGAAGAAAGACGACGCGTAATTGATTCAATTCAGACATCTGGAATTTTCGCTACAACATTTTCGTTGGATTGGCCACGCCGGATGTAGCGCAGCGAGCGTTACTTCTCCTTGCGAAACTCGATTTCCTCGCCAAACAGTTCAGGGTTACGCGCGTTTTTCGTCAAAAGCGCAGCAACCGCCGCGGAGTCCTTGCTTTCCTTTGGGATCACCTTGTTGACGCTCCGTAAGGTCAGCTGCTTGCCGTCACTCGACAATTTCCAAGCGACATAAGCGTACTTGCGATCGTTTGAGTTGAGATCCTGAACGCTGGCCAACGGCATTTCCGCGACATCGGAGTGATAAGCGCGAAATAAATCGCCATCGTAATAAACGACATAAGTGCTGTTGTCCAACCGCCGCACTCTCATGTTCTCCTTGCCGTCCAGGGAAACCCAGTTCCCGAGAAGTTGTTCCTGCACTTTGCGAGTGGGACTCGATGTGATCGGAACTTCGTACTGGCACGCGTTGAAGGCCAGGATGCACAGGCAAATAGCAACGCCAAAGCCTAAGCTGCGACGAGTCAAGTTCGATGAAGTCACCGCTAGAGATCGGAACGAGCTCACCCCATCAGCAATTATTTGGGCAGCTTCGACGCGATCACGTCAATTTTCTCGATTGAAGGTGATTTTGCCAAAAGCTCAGACGCTTTTTCCTTCAAGGCCT
>QHPC01000124.1 GCA_003218915.1 Verrucomicrobiota bacterium | reverse complement strand
GCGGCATGCGCACCGAATCCTTTTCTGTTGTCACAATCATCTCCAGGTCGCGCCGGATACAACGTTTGATGAAGCTGAGTAGCTCCGCTTCGGAATAGTAATGATGGTCAATGTAACGGGTGGCCAGATCGACATGCGCACCGAGCTTTACCAATGCGGCTTCAAAACTTTCCGGCGCAGCGATGGCGCTGATTGAGCCGATGAAAGCACCACGCAACCGTTCCAGCGGCACTTTTTCGCCGGTGAAGACATTCTGCAGGTAGAGCGGCTTATGCGCGCATTCGATAATCTCGGCGGTGCGATTGTAGCGACGAATGCGCTTCACCAGGGCATCATTCGGTTCGCCGGTGTTTTTGGTGATGAAGATGTAGCTGGCACGCCTCAGATTTCGCGGCGCCTCGCGCAGCGTGCCTCGAGGAAGAAGGAATTCATTGCCGAACGGGGCTTGCCGATCCACAAGGACGATGTCCAGGCGATGTTTGAGATGCAGATACTGCAAACCATCGTCCAGCAGGAGGGTATCAATCTTCCATTTGTCGATGGCAAGCAGACCACTTTTGACGCGGTCTTTGTCTACGAGGACGATCACGTTCTTCAAGTTATGCGCGAGCATGTAAGGCTCATCACCGGCCGTACGCGAATCCAGCAAGAGCGATGCCCCGTCGGATACGATTCGTGGAGGATCGCCGTCTCCTTTGTACAGCCGACTTAGCAAGCTTCGTTTGCGCGGCACGCTTTTGTAACCGCGACTCAGAATTGCCACTCGACGCCCGCCTGTTTGCAACGCGCGAGCAATTTTTTCGACGATCGGCGTCTTGCCCGTCCCTCCGACCGTCAGGTTGCCCACGCTGATCACCAAAACGCCAAGCGCGCGCTCGCGGAAAATTCTTTTCCGGTAAAAATAAAGCCGTAGCTGCACGAGCCGATCGTAAACGAAGGAGAGTGCGTAGAGGATGCCGCGTAAAATCGAGGCTCGAACGCCATGACGACGTTCCAGCACAACGTCGATTCCAAACTGTTCGAGATTTTCAAGCCGCCTGCCCATGGTAAATTGAGTGATCAGTAATATTTGATCGGATAAAATCCGCACCTCTGTTATCGGCGCGCGTGACGATTGTACGAGACAACGGTGATCGGACGACGCGCTTCATAGCCGCAGCGACCCGATCTGGATGTTGCAACGTGACGGCGCAGATTGTCGAGCCACTGCCGCTGAGGAAGGCGCCAAGCGCACCCGCTCTTTCCGCCGCAGCAATGACGCCGGGAAGAAACGGCATCAGTTTTGCGCGAAACGGCTGATGGATGAAATCGCTGAATGCGCCCCGCAGGTTTTTGTAGTTTTTTGAAGCGAAGGCCGCAGTAATTGCACACGCGTTCCCGCAATTCTCAACCGCTGCGGCATGCGAAATTTTGGATGGCAGGAGCTTTCGCGCTGTCAAAGTTCGAATTTCAAGCTCCGGAACCAGTAAAACGAAATACAACTGCGACGAAACTTTAAAGCGCTGAAAGAAAGGGACACCGCGCTGCGTCATCCGGTCGGCACGGAGCGCGGACCCTACCACCACCGTAAAACCGCCGAACGTCGCCGGCGCAGCGTTATCGGGATGACCTTCCAATTCGGCGCATAGGCGGAACAGCGTCAATTGATCGAGCGGAGCGCCGCTGAGCCGGTTGAGCCCATGCAAAATGCCAAGCCGAATGGTTGCGCTGCTGCCCAGACCTCGCGACCTGGGAATTTCTTCGACGATTGAAAGAGAAAACGGAAACGCGCGGCGACGGGCCTGTTTGAAAAATCGCTGCGCTGCATGTGAGACAATTTGCGGGTGGGGTTGTTCCGGCGACCGACCGCTAGTAACTGTTACGCTGTTATAAATGCGCAGTGCGACACCGAGACAATCGAAACCAGGACCGAGATTTGAGGTGCTCGCCGGAACGCGAACGGTAACTTGCTGCATTCGAAAACGGAGTGTAGCGACGCCCAGCTTCAGCGGCAACCGGTCCCTTAGGCCATGCCGCATCGAAAGTATGCCCTTGGATACGGGTGACAAAAATGAATCCTGGATGGATTGATGCGAGATTGTTTCGAGACTTCCAAGCCGAGGGAACGGACGCGCACAGGCTCTGCACGATGGAGGATGGCTGGGTGGAACGGTTTGGGCACGACATCCTCATCTCGTTTAAGAGAGTGCTGGTCCGCGAGCGACTCATCCAGGAATTGAAGGAGTGGGCAAATGGCGTCCTTTTCAACTTTGCACGCATTTTCGCTCGCTTCGTCCCTCGAAGAAATGAACAACGCGAACCGCCGCAGCTGATATGTGGCGACCCGGCTAAAAATCTACAGACGATCGCTACCGAGCGACGTTTGAAATTTGGGATCGACTTCGGTGCGGGCTTCTCTGTGGGCTTGTTTCCCGATCAGAGAGAGAATCGCAGTTATGTCCGTCGCATTGCCCCCAAACGGCTGTTGAATTGCTTTGCCTACACTTGCTCTTTTTCGCTGAGTGCGGCCTATGTGGGAGCAACAACGCTTAACATTGACCTTTCCAAGAAATCTCTGGCACGCGGACGCGAGAATTTTGCGTTGAACAACCTGGCAACCCTGGGCCATCGCTTCATCGCAGACGACGTGGTGACGGTATTACCGCGGCTAGCGCGTAAAGGCGAGAAGTTTGATGTCATTATTCTCGACCCGCCAACTTTTTCGCGTTCGCCTGGAGGAAAGACTTTTCACGTTGAAAACGATTTCGAAACGTTGCTCGTCAATTCCCTCGAACTAGCGGAGCGAAGCAGCCATGTTCTGGTCTCGACTAATTGCTCCACATTGCGTGAGCATGCGCTGGAAGTCGTGGCCCGTTATGGACTTAAGGCAGCGCGCCGCGCCGGTACGCTTCATCGATCCCCTCCACTGCCTGATTTTCCACCGGGCGCAGGTGCCAGCTCGATTTGGCTTACCCTGCGTTGACAGGTCGATGCGCGCAGGGCAGGATCAGAATTCGAATCATTAAACGAAATGGATCGTTCATCTGCCGAAGTTGCTACCGAATATCCAGAACGCGGACTGCATTGGGTGAAAGAACAGGTTGAGACAGCTCTCAGCGAAACTGAGGATTATGTTCGCGAAAAACCCGCGCAGTCGCTTCTGTGTGCGTTTATGGTTGGGTACATTTTGAACCGGTTGCCGCTGGGCCGAATCGTGGGCGGTCTCCTTCGCTTGCTCGTCGTGGCCTTAAGGCCTGCGATTCTCATCTACGGTGCTGCGAAGCTCTATCGGGCGGCTCACGA
>QHPC01000123.1 GCA_003218915.1 Verrucomicrobiota bacterium | reverse complement strand
AAAACATTCCACGCTGAGAGGTATTTCGAAGCAGCGGGATTATCGGCGTTGTACAGTTGCGACATCCATGATGTAGCGGGCGAAAACAGCACGCCGTCGCTGTCATTCAGATAACTCTGTGTTGCGATGCCGATCTGTCGAAGGTTGCTCATGTCTTTCGTCGCTTTAGCGCGCTCCGAAATGCTCGTGTACATCGGATACACCAACGACATGAGAATTGCGATGATCGCCAGCACAACAATTACCTCAATCAGCGTGAAGGCACGTGAGAAACGGGAGTTCCTAGTCATTGATTCGCTCGGTGAGGGACGCATGATATTGGCAGCGAGTTGGAAGCGAAAGCGAAAAAGAACTATGCAGAAGGAAGTTGCTTGACAATACACTTTCCAGTTTGTGTATGTAGATCATGCCAGACGAAGTGCCCACTCAACCTCCGCCTCCGCCAGGTCCTGAACCCGGCGCAACAGCAAAATCCGGATCAACTGGTTTGCCTTCTAATGTCGCTGCAGCCATAGCCTGCATTCCGTTGATCGGCGGCATTATTTTTTATATCCTCGAAAAGCACGATAGTTTTGTGCGCTTTTATGCAATGCAATCGATCATTTTTGGTTGCGCGTGGTTTCTATTCAACATTGTGTCCGCAGTTGTTCATGCGGTGTTTGGGGCCATCCCGGGTATCGGTGGGATTTTGGTATTTTTCTGGGCTATCGTGGCCGCCCTGGTTCATCTCGTCTTCCTGGTAATCATGATCATTACCATCGTAAAGGCGTTTACCGGTGTCCGCTGGGACATTCCCTACATCGGTCCGGTTGCGCGAAGACAAGTGGAAGGCACCAGCTAGTCCTGGTCATTCCGAGCCAAGTCGAGGAATCCCGTGATAAACGCGCAGAGTAGCGCCGCGGGATCCTTCGACCCCGCTCAGGATGACGGGTCTTGAAGCAGCTTTACCGCCACTTCAGTCAAGATCAGTTCGTGATCAAGCTGCGTGGTGACCAATTGAACATTTGCTTCCAGACACGCTCGCATGGCCTGAATTAATTGGGTCGTTTCGAACCGGCCCGCCTGTTGTGCGGCAATGCCGAGCGCATAAGCATTGAAACGGCGAGTACGGCCGTGGACGGCGATAACATTCCATCAAATCCTTCGCGAGTAATAGATTGCGGATCGTAGGAACGATCGCCACCAGCAAGATTCCGATGGCGCTTTCGCCTTGATCTAATAAACGTCGCACCAGTTTCAGCGATATTTGAAGATCGCGTGCCGCCAGTGCATTACTCAATTCGAAAATGACGCCGGCGCGCGAAAGCGGCACTAACTCACGTACGAGCTCGGCATTCACTCCGCGATCTTTTCCGAGAAAAGTGTCGATCTTTTCCAGTTCGTTATCGATCTGTCGAGTTTCGCCACCAGTCAGCAACACAAAAAGATCGAGCGCATCTTCGTCGAATTGGAGTTTTCTTTTTTTTGCACGCTGCTGAACCACTTCAAGTGCTTCTTCTTCCCATCCACTCCGGCCGGAGTCGAGCCGGTCAAAAACCTGCACCTCCGCTCGTTTAAGCAGCGTCTTATAAAAAGAACGGCGTTTATCAACATCAATGGCGCTTATCAACAGTGTGATGCCGGGGCCGAAACCGCTATCGACTACCTCGGACAATTCTTCCAAAGCTGATTGCACCGTCGTCGAACGCGCTTTTTGATCGTCGCCGACAAAATTAACGTTCTTTAACCAGACCAGTTTTGTGCTGCCAAAAAAAGGGAGTGTTTGCACTGCCTCGATTGCCGATTTTACCCGCGCTTCTGCCTGATCGGCGTTGTCGGCGGCTCCATCAATGACTTCCAATCCGAAATCGCCTGCGCCGGGTGGCGTCAGATTAGATGCGATCTCTGCGGCCACGCGTTTAACTTCTGATTCGTCGGAACCCAGGACGGCGTAGATTTTTGCGCCTGTCGCTTTTGCTTTTCCTTTCGGCATCGCGATTTCATCGCACGGCGTTGAATTCATTACAAGATTCCGTCATTCGCCGATAAGTCTGGGGAGCACAGGCTGCCAGCCTGTTGTCGTCGGCAGCTTGCCGACGACTTCCGCGCTATTCAAAGGCGCTTCGCAGTGAACGTTCGATGAGCTTTTCGGCAGGCTGCCGAAAAGGACAGGCTACCAGCCTGTGCTCCCCAGAGGACGCGTCGCGCGCGAACGGATGTCCCCTATTCGCCTGCGCTGCGCTGCACCGCCGCTCGCGCGTATTCGCGATTCAGCTTGGCAATAAAGCTAGCGCTGATTTCGGCTGGGCAAACCGCCTCGCATTCGTACGTATTGGTGCAATTGCCGAATCCTTCTGCGTCCATCACGCTGACCATTCGCAGCACCCGACTCTCTCGTTCAGGATGGCCCTGCGGTAAGAGCGATAGATGCGAGACCTTCGCAGCCGTGAAAAGCATGGCCGATCCATTTGGACACGCCGCTGCGCACGCGCCGCACCCGATGCAAGCGGCCGCTTCCATCGCCAGATCGGCATCATGCTTGGGAACCGGGATCGAGTTCGCCTCCGGCGCGGAGCCTGCGCGCTCGGAAATGAATCCGCCAGCCTGCACGATGCGGTCCAGCGCGCCGCGATCGATTACCAAATCTTTCACAAGCGGGAACGATCCTACTCGAAAAGGCTCGACCGTGATCGTCGCGCCGTCGCGAAACTTTCGCATGTAAAGCTCACAAACCGCGCCAGGGTGATCGGGGCCGTGTGGTTCGCCGTTAACCGTAAGCGAGCAAGTGCCGCAAATACCTTCGCGGCAATCCGAGTCGAACGCGATCGGTTCCTTTCCGCCTTTGACCAATGTCTCATTGAGAATGTCGAGCATCTCGAGAAAGGACGTGTTTGGCGAAATGTCGCGTACTTCGTAATCGACGAGTTTGCCTGGCGTTTTTACGTCCGCTTGACGCCAAATTTTTAGTTTGAAGGTCATCTTTTCATGTCATCCTGAGCGGAGTCGAAGGATCCCGTGGAGATGCCCAGCGTTTCGCAGCGGGATTCCTCGACTTCGTTCGGAATGACAAATGTGATCACTTATAGCTTCTCTGTGTTAGATGCACGGTTTCGAAATTGAGTGGCTCCCGATGCAATATGGGCAGTTGTCCGTCGCCTTGAAATTCCCAGGCAAACACGGCCGCGTGATTTTCGTCGTCGCGTAGTGCTTCGCCTTCCGTTGTCTGGTGTTCTTCGCGAAAATGCGCGCCGGCAGATTCGTCGCGCTCCAGTGCATCGATGCACATCATCTCCGCGAATTCCAGGAAATCGGCGACGCGTCCGGCACGTTCCAGGGATTGATTGAAATCGTCGCCATCCCCGGGCACGCGTGCCTCGTGCCAGAATTGTTCTCGCAGTTCGGGGATTTTTTTGAGCGCCTCGCGCAACCCTTTTTCGTGACGCGACATCCCGCATAGGTCCCAGAGAAGCAGGCCTAGCTCTCGATGGAACGAGTCAACCGAACGAGTGCCGTTGATGCTGAGAAGCTTCTCGATCCTTGTGCAAACACTTTCCTCCACTGCCCGAAACTCTGGACAATCCGGCGACGGCCGTTTTCCCACCTGGCCAGCCAGGTAATTCGGCAGCGTGTTCGGCAAAACGAAATAACCATCTGCCAAACCTTGCATGAGAGCGCTGGCACCGAGCCGGTTGGCGCCGTGATCGGAAAAATTTGCTTCACCGATTACAAATAACCCAGGCACATTGCTCATCAGGTCGTAATCCACCCACAGGCCGCCCATCGTGTAATGCACGGCGGGGTAGATCCGCATCGGCACTTTGTAGGCGTCTTCGCCAGTGATCTTTTCGTAGACCTCAAACAGATTTCCGTAACGCTCGCGGATTGTATGTTCTCCGAGGCGCTTGATAGCGTCAGCAAAATCGAGATACACGCCGCGACCACCTGGACCAACGCCGCGGCCTTCGTCGCAGACTTCCTTTGCCGCGCGCGACGAAATATCACGCGGCGAAAGATTGCCGTAGGTCGGATATTTTCGCTCAAGATAATAGTCGCGATCCGTCTCAGGGATTTCGCGTGGCGCCCTGTCGCGGTCCTCCTTGCGCTTCGGAACCCAGACGCGTCCGTCGTTCCGCAGCGACTCTGACATTAGGGTGAGCTTGGATTGATGTTCGCCACTGACCGGGATACAGGTGGGATGAATCTGCGTAAAGGCCGGGTTCGCAAAGAGCGCACCCCTTTTGTAAGCACGATAGGTGGCAGTGACATTGCAACCGCGGGCGTTGGTCGACAGATAAAACACGTTTCCGTATCCGCCTGTGGCGAGCACCACAGCATCCGCTGCGTGTCTCTCGATTTTTCCGGAACACAGGCTCCGGGTCACGATTCCCTTTGCGTGTCCGTCGACAATCACCAGGTCGAGCATTTCCGTCTGGGGAAACATCTGCACCGTGCCGGCTGCGATTTGACGACAAAGCGCCTGATAACAACCGAGCAGAAGTTGCTGACCGGTCTGTCCGCGCGCGTAGAAAGTGCGCGACACCTGCGCGCCACCAAACGAGCGGTTCGCCAACAGTCCGCCATATTCGCGGGCAAACGGCACGCCCTGCGCGACGCATTGGTCAATGATGTTATTGGCGATCTGAGCTAGGCGATAAACATTCGCCTCACGGGAACGAAAGTCGCCGCCCTTAATGGTGTCGTAAAACAATCGATAAACGCTGTCGCCATCGTTCTGGTAATTTTTCGCCGCGTTGATCCCTCCCTGAGCTGCAATCGAATGCGCGCGTCGCGGCGAATCCTGAAAGCAAAAGCATTTCACCCGGAAACCGAGTTCGCCCAGCGTCGCTGCCGCCGATCCACCGGCCAGGCCGCTTCCTACAACAATCATGTCGAATTTTCGCCGGTTATGTGGGCTAACTAATCGCGAATGATCGAGATGGTTTCGCCATTTCTGGGCGAGCGGACCGGGTGGAATCTTGGCGTCGAA
>QHPC01000122.1 GCA_003218915.1 Verrucomicrobiota bacterium | reverse complement strand
GCTGTGAGAAAAATGATTGGCGTGTATTGCAGCTCAGGATCCGCCCTGATTTGTGCCGCAATTTCGCCGCCGTCCCGGTCAGGCATGACTACATCAAGGAAGATCAGATCCGGCCGAAAATTCCGGGCGGTCTGGTGGGCCCGGGTAGAGTCGTTTTCTTCGAAGACCACATAGCGACCTGTCTTTTCGAGAAGAATTTTGACCAGATGAGTCGTGTTCTTGTCGTTATCAACAATCAGAATCCGCCGCGCGGAATCGCCAAGTGAATCTAGCCAGGAGAAAGCGACATCCGTCTCCCTGGGAAGAAAGTCTACTTCGATTACCTTATTCATACATTTATACCGACGTTGCTTTGTAGCCGGTTTCTAGCTGGTTAGCCAGGTGACAAACCAGGCGCCAAGGAATCCGATTATTAATCCGATCAACGGGCTGGAGACAGCGAACCAAAGCGGAATAGCCTCGCGCAACGGAAGCGAATCTCGTCTTCGGATATGCCAGCGTGCACTTGGGATTGTTGATTGGCTGGATGCTTCCTGCGGTAAAAATTGATCAAGGGAGTGCGCTTTCATGGCTTGAAATCTCGATGATGATTCCGTTCGAACTAATGCGCGTGTGTGGGATTTTGTGATGCCACCGAAGAGTTGGTGGACAATCCCTCTTTCGAGTGAGCGTCTAATTTGCGAAATCTTTCAAGCTCAAGCCGCACGTAGGATATGCCTGCGACTCGCACGAATGAAGGAATGCGGAGTGCCGAGTGTCCTATCACGAAGGAGTGACGAAAGGCGCTACTCGAAAAGATGTGGATGCCTTGGCAGTTTGTTCTTCCTTCGGAGGCTTTATGTAGTCTGGTCGAGTTGAAACCGTTTCCGAAATTGATTGTCGAACATTCGCTCTGGAGCGAATCGGTGGAGCCGACTCAACATTACGCCTTCACCTACGGGGTAATGCAAACGCGGTGACTTTGCAGTTACCGCGGCATAAACGACTTCGGCGACAGTGCCAGGGTCGTCCCCATGGGCGATTTCTTTCTCAATGATTTCCGTCACCCGCTGTCTTTGATCCGCGTAGGCTGGAATAGCTGCTTCCACGGTTTTTTCGTTGTTGGCGATTTTGGTCTTTGTGTAGACCGGTTCCACTAGCATCGCACGGATGCCGAACCCCCTTACCTCGTGATCTAGCGTTTTGGTGTACCCCTCTAAAGCATGCTTGCTCGCGACATACATCCCGCGATAAGGGCCGGGAAGAACGCCGAGCATTGAGCTGATGTTAACAATGCGACCATAACCACGGCGGCGCATCGAAGGCAGAACAGCTTGGGTCACGCGTAGCACGCCAAAGAAATTCGTCTCAAACAAGAGATGCGCTTCCTCAACGCTTGTTTCCTCCAATGCGCCGGCTATCGAGTAACCCGCGTTGTTAATCAGGATGTCGATCTTACCGGCCTTATCCAAGACCGACCTCACGGCGCTCTTTACGCTGGTGTCACCGGTGACATCCATGAGAACGAACTCGCCCTTGGCGATGGGATCGACGCGACTCGGGTCTCTTACAGTCCCGAATACACGCGCTCCGCGCTCGGCCAGCAGACGGGCTGTCTCTCGACCGATTCCGGAAGAGACGCCGGTGATCAGGGCAACTTTGTTTCCAACCATGCGCCCTCGCTTTTTTTAACTCTCTTCGCTAGCGATAGCCGCCTGAGATGATCAGCGTTTCCCCAGTGATCCAGCCTGCATCTGGTGAAGCAAGGAAGACGACTGCAGGAGCGATGTCGTCTGGCTGCCCAATCCGTCCGAGCGCGCTCTGTGCTTCAAACATCTTTTGGAAATCGCTTCCAAGGAAACCACCTTCACGCACTCCCTCGGTTTCCACCATGCCTGGGTTAATGGCATTGACGCGGATTTTGCGCGGCCCAAGCTCCTTGGCCAGAGATTTGGTGATTGTATCCACGGCTGCCTTTGTCGCGCTGTACACCGATGCGACTGCAGGGGCCGACACACTCGCACTCGAACTGATATTAATAACGCTGCCGCCTTCCGGGCCGAAGTACTTCGTTGCTTCCTGGATTGCCAGGAGTAAACCGAGAACATTTATGTCAAAGTGCCTGTGAAAATGTTCCTCTGTGACCTGTTCCAGCGGAAGAAACTCGAAAACACCAGCGTTGTTAACCAGAATGTCGAGCCGGCCGAACGCCTTCTTCGTTTCAGCGAAAAGGCGATCGATGTCTTTCTTCTTCGCCACGTCGGCCTGCACGGCGATGGCTTTTCCGCCGCGCTTCGTAATTTCGTCAACGACTTTGTCCGCGCCTTCTTTTGAGGAGGAATAGTTGACAACGACAGCCGCGCCTTCGGCGGCGAGGCGTTTGGCAATACCAGCTCCGATTCCCTTCGACGCCCCGGTCACAACCGCAACTTTCCCGTCTAGTTTTTTAGTGTTTGGATTCATATTTTATGCTGTTTTATTGGCTTTGATCAGGCAGCCGAACGGTGTTCGGCCTGTGAAGAAATGCTGAGCAATTCCGCAAGGCGCGTTTCGTAGGATTCGCAAGTGGGACAATCACCATTCGGTTCGATCCATTCCGGATGCTGCACACGGAGCGCATCGTGTATTTCTCGCTGAAGTTGGGCGTAGGCTCGAACCTCATTCGACGCGGTTGAAAGCGTGTTCGTTTTCATCCCTAGATCGATCGGCGACGCTCAGTCGAGGCGCCATTTCGCGTACGCGGGATTTTGAAGTACTACTCGCGAGGTCATTCCTGATCCCTCATTCGAGATAGAATCAAAGTGCCGATGATTCGCGTCGGCTTCGTTATTCTTCATTCGGATTTCGTCATGCATTGGCTAACTCTTCCATCGTCGAATCATCAAGATCGAGCAGAGCTGCGGCAGTGTTCTCTTCGAGATGTTTTATCTTTGAAGTTCCCGGGATCGGCAGCATCACAGGAGACTTCTTGAGCAACCACGCCAGCGCTACTTGCGCAGGCTGAGCGCCCAGCTGCCTGGCGATTCTTGTTAATGCGCCGTGCGGTTTCGCGAGGTCTCCGGTCGCCAGTGGAAACCACGGGACAAACCCAATGTTTTCGCGCGCGCAATAATCCAGGACATCTTCGGAATTGCGGTACGCGAGATTGTATTGATTTTGCACCGTCGCGACGGTAACGATGCGACGCGCTGCCTCGATCTCGGCAACGGTGACTTCCGAAAGGCCGGCGTGCCGGATCTTGCCTTCCTTCCTGAGATCTCTCAGCACTCCAAATTGATCGTCGGCTGGAACCTTGGGATCGATGCGATGCAACTGGAACAAATCGATACGCTCGACACCCAGCCGTCGAAGGCTCATCTCGCACTCCTGCCGGAGATATTCGGGCCTGCCCAGAGGAATCCACCTCCCGGGACCAGTCCGAGCAAGGCCGGCCTTTGTGGCGATAACAAGTCCTTTTGGGTAAGGATGCAATGCCTCGCGAATCAGTTCTTCACTCACATACGGCCCATAAGAGTCCGCCGTATCAATCAGGTTGATGCCGAGCTCAACTGCACGGCGTAAGACTGCGATTGCTTGCGCTCGATCCGCTGGCTCGCCCCAAACGCCGGGACCGGTTAGTTGCATTGCACCATAGCCCAGCCGGTGAACGGGAAGGTCGCCACCGACCGCAAACGTGCCGCTCCTTGCGGCAGGACGCTTATGAGCGCTCGCAGCAAGAGTTGGTTTAGTAGGCCCCATGTGATGTTTAATAGCCTCAATAGTCCTGCTCATAAGTCCACCTCTTAGTCCTTCCGTTGTCTCTTACTCATTGCTCTTGCTTCTTCACGCCGGAGCTTCGTACGTCCCAGGGCTGCGCGGAGTAGCGCGCCACTCCGGTTTGCGCTCCTTGCTCGCTTTCGCCAGGGCACGTCGCACACCGTTGGCGTCGAAATCTGTGGCATAAACCGGCGTGTGGGGTTGTTGCCGCCAGGATTCATCCAGCCCACCAACATCTACCCCATCAAATCCAAGCTCGTCGATTAGCCGTAG
Organism: Verrucomicrobiota bacterium; assembly: GCA_003218915.1. Taxonomy (GTDB): domain Bacteria; phylum Verrucomicrobiota; class Verrucomicrobiia; order Chthoniobacterales; family UBA10450; genus Udaeobacter. The sequence goes on along the minus strand of QHPC01000122.1, from coordinate 7,477 downwards.
AACAACCGCCTTCGCTGCGGGATCGTTGCCCGCGACCGGTAAGGCAATCCGCCCGGGGGTGCCTGGCGGCCGCCCCAATTCGTAAAGGTGCTCGGCATAAATATTGTTGAACGCTTTGACCACGGGCCGACCTAACTGCTTTTCGACCCATTGACTCTCAGTCAATCCATCTTCGATTTCTTTAATCCGACCGTCACGTTGCCGTGGGTAGTAATTGCCTGTGTCCACGATCGCGACATTCTTCGGGGTTTTTGCGAACAGACCGGCAGGCAAAGACGCAACGTTTTTCAGAGGGATCGTCACAATAACCACGTCCCCAGCCTGGGCCGCTTGCTCGACTGTGACTGGAGTCGCTCCAGTTTCCGCCGCCAAATCCGCCAGCGTCTCAGGTCCCCTCGAATTCGCGACAAAAACTTTGTGCCCAAGCGTGCTGAAACGACGAGTCAGCGCACCGCCGATGTTCCCCGCTCCAATGATTCCGATTTTCATGACTGTTTTGTCCCTTACAATTTCGTTTCAGCCTCGCTTCCCAGACGCTCAGTTAAGGTGAAACGTTCCGCCATTGCGCGTGCGAGAGATTTTTCGCTATCCAAAGAGATAATTTTGCCGTCGCGCCGCATCGCAGCAGATCAGCTTTGCAATCTGCGGGGGAGAACGAGCCTTTTAATTCGTCGCCAGGTTCCGACTTTCACAGTTTTTCCATTTTTGTGTCACCTGGGATATTGGATGGGCGTTCTGTTGGAACCAACAGCTGCGACCCGTGCATCGCTCGTGTGGCTTGCTCGAGTGCCTCGATCCTGATGCTGAATTTAATCTGATCAAAGATGAGAACCTCGGTGGCAATGAGCCAGATTGTGAAACAAACCATGAGCGTCCGGAACGGGAATAATCGCCGGTTTGAAACTGCCGCTCCAGCGTCATCGGACGCGATCAAAGACTCACTTGTGTTCATGCTCAAAGGTAGATCCTCCCAAGAACGCGCCGCTATTTCGCGTTCGCGAGATTTTGTACTACCACTGGCGAGGCTGTGCCCAATCCCTCATTCGAGATAAAGGCCGAAACCGCATCACGTCGCATCCGCCTGTGATCACCCGGGCGCAGGCACTAGGCGTCGATTGCAGGCGCTGGCTGGGGCGGAGTTTGGCTAACTTGCTGCGCCGCTTTTTCTTCGCGCCCTGCGGCGAGCCGCTCGATCGCGTAAAAGGTTACCGGGATAAGGAAAATGGCGATCGCTGAGGCGGCGATCATTCCGCCAATCACAGTAGAGCCGAGGATGCGCCGGGCAACGGCGCCTGAACCGCTGGCAAACCAAAGCGGCAGAAGGCCGAAGATGAAAGCAAAGGAAGTCATCAGGATCGGGCGAAGACGGAGGCGCGCGCCTTCGAGGGCAGCGTCGAGGAGCGGTTTGCCTTTCTCGTATTCGTCCTTGGCAAATTCGACGATAAGGATCGCGTTCTTCGCTGCCAGGCCGATTAGCATGATCAAGCCGATTTGCGCATAAATGTTGTTTTGCATCCCGCGCAACCAAAGTGTGACAAATGCGCCGAACACTGCGACCGGTGTTCCGAGTAGCACACTGAATGGCAACGACCAGCTCTCATAAAGTGCAGCGAGGATCAGGAATACGAAAATGAGCGACATTCCGAACACGACCGTCGGGGATACGCCCTGCTGCGCTTTCTTTTCCTGAAATGAGAGGCCAAGATAGTCGTAGCCCATCTCGTTAGGCATTGTTTGGCGAAAAACTTCCTCGAGTGCCTTCATCGCCTGGTACGAGCTATAACCAGGCGCGGCAGAACCGTTGATTTGGGCCGCGCGGTATTCGTTGTAACGCAACGTGAATTCCGGACCGGCGATGTTCTGGATACTTGAAATGGCATCGAGCGGGACTGGGTTGCCGTTGGCGTTGCGGACGAAGAATTGGCCAACGTTTTTCGCGTCGGTGCGATAATCGCCCTCCGCCTCTATATATACCTGCCATGTTCGTCCGAACCGATTGAAGTAGTTCACGAAAAAACCGCCCATGAACGTCTGGAGCGTCTGATAGACCTGGCCAAGATCGATCCCCTGCTTGATGACTTTGTCGCGATCGACCTTGACGAAAACCTGCGGAACATTCGGCAAAAAGGTTGGGATCAGCGTACCGAGCTCGGGCCGCTTGCTGGCTGCATCTAAAAATGTCGCCCACGCCCGGAATTGCCGGGGGCGGAAACGCGAAGGCGATACCTTCGGTAAGCGCGGCGAGCTGTTTGTTAATGTTCGCCTTGATGGCCGCATATTGTTCTTCCGGCTTGGTGCGCTCGCTCCAGGGTTTGAAGGTAACGAAGAAAAACGCGCTGTAGGTATTTTGCACCAGACTCAGGAGACTGAAGCCGATTACGCTGGTGGTGTATTGCACACCGGGCGTCTTGCTCAAAAAGTCTTCGATCTTGCGACACGCCTGGTCGGTTCGTTCCAGCGACGCAGCATCAGGCAATTGCAGCGCAAGATAAATGTAGCCCTGATCTTCCTCGGGGAGAAAGCCGCTCGGCAATCGCGATCCGAAAAGACCGGCGCCGACCGCGAGGGCAACAAGCAAACCGAAACTGAGGAAACTTTTTCGGATCGCGAGACGTGACCAGTTCACATAGCCGTGTGTTGCCTTGCCAAAGACACGATTGAATCGATCGAAAAACCAGCCAACCGGTCCGCGCGTTTTCTTTCGCGGCCGGAGCAGCATGGCTGAAAGCGCCGGGCTCAGCGAGAGCGCGTTGAACGCGGAGAAAATGACGGAGATAGCAATCGTGAGCGCGAACTGTTGATACAACCTGCCGGTGATGCCCGGAAGAAATGCGGTAGGAACAAACACGGCCGAGAGTACGAGTGCGACGCCGATTACCACTCCTGAGACTTCGCGCATCGCCTGAAGTGTCGCGTCACGCGGCGACATTCCTTCTTCAATGTGACGCTCGACTGCTTCGACAACAACAATCGCGTCGTCAACCACAAGCCCGATGGCGAGCACAAGTCCGAAAAGCGAAAGCGTGTTGATCGAGAATCCGAACAACGGGAACACTACAAACGTGCCGATCAACGACACCGGCACCGCGCACAAAGGAATCAGGGTGGCACGCCAACCCTGTAGAAAAATGAAAACAACGAGCACCACGAGTGCGAGCGCTTCGAACAACGTCTTCAGAATTTCGCGCATACCCTCGGTGACGGACAGCGTCTGGTCGAGCGAGACGACGTAGTCCATGTCGGCGGGAAACCGCTGCTTTGCTTCCGCCATTAGCTTGCGAACGCCTTGCGCGGCTTTAACGGCGTTGGTTCCGGGCAGCTGATACACAGCGAGAATCGCCGCGGGTTGTCCGTTGAGCCTGCCTTTTAAGTTGTAAGTTTGCGCGCCGAGATCAATGCGCGCGATGTCTTTCACCCGCACAAACGAACCGTCCGCGTTCGCCCTAACGACTATCTCGCCAAATTCCTCTGGCGTTTGCAGTCGTCCCTGAGCACGCACGGTATAAGTGAATTTTTGTCCGCTTGGAATTGGTTCGCTGCCGACCTGGCCGGCGGGATTCACCGTGTTCTGCTTTTGCACTGCGGTGATGATGTCCGGCACAGTGATGCCGAGCTTCGCGAGCTGATCCGGCTTGACCCACAGGCGCATAGCGTATTGGCCAGCGCCGAAAATCTGCACATTCCCAATTCCCGGCACGCGTGTCAGTGGATCGAAGAGATTGATGTAGCCGTAATTGGCGAGAAAGGTTCCGTCGTAGCTGCCTTTGGGCGAATACACCGAGATCAGCATCAGCGGCGCCGTCGTCGATTTTTTAACGGTCAGGCCGTAGTTGTTAACGTCGGCGGGCAGTTGCGATTGGGCTTGCGACACCCGGATCTGCGTCAGGACTTGATCGATGTTCGGGTCGGTGGCGACGTCGAAATTGACGATCAATCGAATGTCGCCGCTATTGGCGTTGATCGAGTACATGTAGTTCATGTTGTCCACGCCACTCATCTGTTGCTCGATCGGCGCCGCGACCGATTGCTCGATCGTCAACGCATCCGCCCCGGTGAAGTGCGTTTGCACTTGAATCTCCGGTGGTGCGATTTGCGGATATTGCGCGATTGGCAACGCCAGAATGCACACGCCGCCGATGAGCGTCATCAGGCTTTTGAAACCAACGCGTCCGCGGGAGGGGTCCAGTCTTTTGCGGTGACTGTCGATCCTTCACGCGCTTTTTGGAGTCCTTGCACAACAACTTTGTCGCCTGGCTTCAAACCTTCCGTGATTTCCCACATCGCGCCGATGCGCTCGCCCATTTTCACCGGACGAATGCTGACCTTGTTGTTCTGATCGACAACCGCGACTTGAAAGTTGCCCTGCAACTCGTTCACCGCTTCCTGCGGAATCACCATCGCGCCTTTTTTCATGTCGGCGACGAAACGCACTTTTCCGAATTGGCCGGGCCGCAAAATATTTCCCGGATTTGGAAACGTCACTTCGTAGCGGATCGAGCCGGTCTTCGGATCCAGGCTGCGATCGAGCGCATAAAACTTACCTTTGTGCGGATACAGCTCCCCGTTGCCGAGGATCAAGTCGAAGTCGAGGCTTTTTATGTAAGCGTTGCGCTCAGTCGCGTCAGGATGGCGCGAAACGAAATCTGTAAACGGCCCTTCGCCCGCAGTCACGATGGCTTTGATCGGATCAATCTGCGAAACGGTTGTGAGAGGTCCCGTAATTGGCCCGACCAGATCGCCCACCTGATTGTTCGTGAACCCAGCAACACCGTCGATCGGCGCGATGATCTTTGTATAACCAAGATTGAGCTCCGCCTGTTTCACCGCGGCTTCGTCGGCTTCGATGTTTGCTCTGCCCGCCTGGGCGGCGGCGGTGGCAGTATCGCGCTCCTGGTCGCTGATCACTTTTTTGTTGAACAAGTCCATCGCGCGTTTTTCGTCCGCGTCAGCTTTTACCTGGTTAGCTTTGTCTTTTGCCAGAGTTCCCTTGGCCTGCGCCAATGCGGCTTCGAACGGGCGCGGGTCAATCTGGAAAAGAAGGTCGCCCTTCTTTACCACGCTGCCCTCCTGGTAGTCGCGCGAAACGATGTAGCCTTGTACCTGTGCGTTGATGTTGGCGTTGATGAAGCCGTCGAGTGTGGCCACGCGTTCCAGCACACGCGGCACGTCTTGCGGTGTGACGGTTGTGACGAGTACCTCCGGCGCATTCACAGCGACTTGCGCCGGCTTGCGCGAACAACCCGTGGCAAACAACATTGCAATTACCATCACACCGACCAAGTAGGGCGCGAGTCCGAGGCGGACTGGCATTACCGGCCGCCCCAGACCATGGGACAAACCAAACGGACGTCTCGGCCATTCGTCCCTACTATTTCTTAGGCAGCTACAAATCCGTTTCATTAATTCACTATCGATGATGGTGAAGCGAACTGTCGAGCCCAGATGCTGCGCTTATTGATGTAGCTTGCATTGCTCGCGCGTGCGCTCGAGTCACGAGATTGGCTAACGCTTGGAGATCAGGCAACGTCATCATCTGCTCGATTTCTCTGTCAAATAGAAGATCAACGATTCAACTCACCATCACCATTCATTCCAATCTCTTTACCGTGCCGCGATGCTTCGGCGCGCGAACGCTAGTCACTCGTTATTTTTTGGGCCAACGCCTGAAGTTCTAATCACTTCCTCGGACAATTGCAGGCCGGCGCCGGCTACATTCTCTCTCAAATGCTCAACAGATGACGTTCCAGGTATGAGCAGAATGTTGGGCGAGCGTTGCAGCAGCCAGGCCAGGGCGACGGCTATTGAGGTAGTATCTAAACGCGCGGCAACGCTCGACAACGTATTGGATTGCAGCGGCGAAAACCCACCGAGTGGGAAGTACGGCACATAAGCAATCCCTTGTTCGGCAAGCGAGTCGATCAGAGAATCATCTTGCCGGTTAGCGATATTGTAGAAATTCTGGACGCAGACAATTGGCGCGATCGATTGCGCCTCGGCGACCTGCTCGGCGGTGACCGTGCTTACCCCGAGGTGCTTTATAAGACCCTCTTGCTGCATTTCGGCGAGCACGCTGAATGGCTCCGCTATCGAACCTGGCTCCGGTGTATCCAAGCCGCCGACCCGCAAATTGACGACATCGAGTGCATCACGACCGAGGTTCACGAGGTTATCGTGAACGGCTTGCCGGAGCTGGTCGGGGGCCAGCGCTTTGGGCCAATTTCCGTCCGCATCCCGCAGCGCTCCTACCTTGGTGACGATCCTTAACTGCTCCGGATAGGGATGGAGCGCTTCTCTAATAAGCTGATTGGTTATGTGTGGGCCATAGAAGTCGCTGGTGTCGATGTGATTGATACCGAGCCTAACAATCTCGCGCAGGACCGCGAGGGCACCGTCGTGGTCTGCTGGCGGCCCGAATACATGCGGACCAGCCAGCTGCATGGCGCCGTAGCCCACGCGAGTAAGGACTAAATCATCGGCGAGCTTGAATTTGCCTCCTGGCAACGTTTCAGATGTGGTAGGTTTGCTCACAGTTTTCATATTCGAGCGTGGTCACCGTAAACTGCGACGCCGGCGCTGCAATGGGACGTTCATCCGCAAATCCTACCTGATGCTACAATCCACCGGAATACGGAGCCGCCGCCGTTGCGCCGGTTCAAAAAATGAGGACTGACCCCTTTGCTCCTCCTTTCTCGGGCTGGTTTCTGAACAGGCACACGCAATTTTTCTGGCCATCGGCTGCTTCGGTTTTCATTGACCAACGGGATTTCGTCGAGCTCCCACCGCGTCGTCTCATTTTTTGATCGGCGTTAACAGTTCCTTCTCGTCCGTATCCACCACGAACACGGCCAGCAGCTTGGCGGGTTCGGTCTTGCTCGCATTCTCATCAAGAGTGTGTCGATCACCAGGGAACTCGGAAAAGTTCTGTCCGGCGCGATAAGTAACGACCGGCCCATCATTGACCGAAGTTCGGATCGCTCCTTCGAGAACGGTTGCGTAGATGAAAGCAGACTTCGGATGCGTGTGGCCTGGCGACGCTTCGCCGGGACCATATTCGACCAGCACACCCTTGATGCTTTTGCCAGGCACATTGGGAAGAGCATGCTCGTAGACGAGCGTGGCCTTTGGATTTTTATCAGCGGCCACGCCTGATCCCACGCCAATAGTGCCGACGATGACTGCACAAACAATAAGTGTATAGGTGAAGCGCGGCATCCCGCATGGCTTTGAAGTTAGGATTCGTTTCATAGTGATGTTCTTTCGAAGGGCTATCTCATAAATGATGTAGCCGCCTCGCTATGTCGAGGCGCCCGGGCGTTGTTACCGCTGGCATCACGCTGACAGAGCGCCGTGGCTACAACGCCACGGATTTATGAGATGGCCTCTCGTATGTGGTTAGGTTGTTCTTCGGACGTTCGGGAAGAGCGGGTGCTGTTCCAGGTTGTGCGGCAGACCGCTGAGTATCATGCGATCTGCCGCC
>QHPC01000121.1 GCA_003218915.1 Verrucomicrobiota bacterium | reverse complement strand
ACGGAAAAATTCTCCAACTTCTGTTTCATCGTTTCGTCGGTCTTTTCCTCTCCACCACTGGGAAAACCGCCTATCGAGACCGGATGCGCGGCACCGATTGTCGTGGCCGGAGCCATCGCCGCGACGCTCGCCGCAATGGTAATGAAACAACCCGCGCTGGTTGCGGTCGCGCCGGTCGGAGCGACATAAACGACGATTGGCACCGGGGAGCCGAGAAAGCTTTGCACAATCTTCTGCGTCGAATCGAGCAAACCGCCAGGTGTGTTGAGCTGAATGATTAGACACTGGGTGTTTTGCGACTGGGCTTCCTCAATGCTGCGCGAAATGTAACTGGCCGTCGCCGGCCCAATGGCTCCGTCGATATTGATAAGAGAAACTTTCTCTGCTGCGAAAGCCGTCGAAGCAGTTGACGAGACGAGCCAGAGAATGAGACCCGTGAACGCACTCGTCATGCGACCTTTCCCTACGGGCTGCGCTGGGATGCGCAAAGTTATGCTCCTTTCATCGGCTGCAGCTTGATCGCCAAGTCGTTCACCTTTGGCTTCACGATCTTCTCGTAATCGCGATAACTCATCTTGATCGCCTCTGTGTGTGTCCCCGCTTCAAACACAATGTAGTCTTGCTCCGCTAGACTCTGGTCTACATACGTTGGCAGACCATAGAGATTGCCAAAGGGCGGCATCGCTCCAATCGCGCAGTCGGAAAACAGCGTGTTGAATTCCTGCTCCTTACCGAGTGAGACAGCCTTGCCGATCGCTTTCTCGACTTTCTCCAGATCAATTTGGTGGTCCGCGGGCAACACCATCATTAAATGCTGGTCGCCCGATTTGACCATGACCACCTTGGCATGATGCCGGCCTTTCACATGCTCCGCCTGGGCGATTCGTTGCGCAGTTACGGCCTCCGGATGATGGAGAACTTCATAAGACACTTTGTTTCCGTCCAAACAATCGATCAGTTGCTTTGGTATTTCCATAACCGCCTCCTGGAGAAAGTATCACTTTCCCGTGTGATCTCTACTCTCTCGAAAAGCAGGTGGACACCGCCGCAAAGCTGCCGAGGCGCGAAAGAATTGTGTATGGGTATATGCGAAGTTTGCGAGAATGAATATGACAAGGCGTTTGAGGTGGTCGTAGCCGGAAAACATCACACATTCGATAGCTTCGAATGCGCGATCCACGCGCTGGCGCCGGTCTGCCCACACTGCAACTGCCGGATCGTCGGCCACGGTGTGGAAGCCGACGGACAAATCTATTGCTGCGTTCATTGCGCGCGTACGGCCGGCAAGACGCAGCTAAAAGACCGCGTCTAAGCCTTACGCTGAGGACAACCAAGGCCTGTCTTTGGTAGCGGACGACTACTTTTGATGCCAGGCGAGCAGAACGTTTTTCTTGCGATCCCCGCAGGTGTCGCTGACTAACGTAAAGGTCAGCGTGTTCTCATTAGGCCGACTAAACTTGTAAACGCCGGGACCTTTGCAGTCTTTCGGAGTTTTGCCTCCGGTGCCTTGAATTGTAACGGTGTCTCCGGCGACTGTGTATGTGCCCCAGATATCACGTTTGCCGTCATGATTCCTATCGACATCAAACGTGCCGTCGCCCTTCATCGTCCAGATAGTGCCGAGTGAGTTGGTCCATGTGCCAGCGAGCGCAGCCGGACCGGAGCGTGAAGTAGTCGCACAGGAACCTACGAGTGCGATCAACACGCTCGCGAAAAGAAGTTGGAGAAGGGATTGTATTTTCATGGCGGCCATCCTGCCTCGCACTGACAAGACCAGTCAAGCTTGGAACAAAGCGCGAGCTACAAGGAATGATTGCAAAAAGCTTCGCGGCTGAAGTAGAAAGACTCCGTGGAGCAAAATCCGGCGGTTCCTCTAACGCCAAGACCCAACTGGTGGAAGCGAAACTGGAACTGGTTCGTGCCGGTTGGCTGCTTGAGCATGGTGGTATTGTTCATCGCTTTTGTTGTCTCGATCGCGCTGATCGTGTTCAGCGCGGTGAAATCGACTGACGTTTACAAAGACGCTTTGGCCCGAGCTAAGGCGCATCCTTCCGTGATCGAAATTCTCGGGTCGCCGATCAACGAGGGATTTCTGGTATCTGGAAACACGAACGTTAACGGCGCGTCCGGTGAAGCGAACCTCTCCATCCCCATCTCTGGCCCGAAAGGAAAAGGAACGATCTACGTGGCAGCAAACAAATCGCTCGGTAAATGGAACTATTCTGGTCTCATTGTGGAAATCGAAAAGACGCATCAGCGAATCGATCTTCTTCGGAGCCGTGTCTCAGCAAATTCGCCCTGATTATTCCCGTGCAGCCCGCTACAAAAAAACTTTCCGTCAGCGCAATTCTTTTGGGAATTCTCGGGGGAATCGTTGGCATCGCGGCGGGATTATTTCTTGGCTTCGCTTTGGGCGCAGCACTGGCAGCCGCGTTTCACGTCTCCACGTTTGAAGGCGAGGCCGGTTATTTTGCCGCTTTTATTGCGCTGATTGTGACGGGCATCGTCGCGCCGGGCCTCATCCTTCTCACGCTTTATTGGCGCGGCACAAGAGGACTTTGGCTTTTCGTCGGGTTGATGACCGTTTGCGTGTCTCTTGGTATCATTGCGGTGTCCGGATTTGGAATTTGGTATGCCGGTCAACCGCACGTTCTGAACATCAATGGACCAACACCGCTACTCGAATTTGAAGTCAAGCCGCCCAACGGCCAGTCGCTCGAAAGTCTCAACGATGTTCAGCCGGAACTCGATACACCTCGCAATCGGATGCCGATGCCCGGGTACTGGCACACCGATGCGCCTCAAGACCCAGGCGTGCGCGCGGGTTACGTCGAACTTTATTTCCGAACCTCGCAGCGTCTTTTCGTGTTGAAATTTCCCGGCGACACAGACCGAATTTTCCGGCTCAAGCTGCCGGCCAACCCAATGAGGGAGAAATACCGCGCCTGGTCTGACTGGCAAAACCCGGACTTTGTGGCGAAAGCGGGCCAGCAACCCGCCCGCCTCTCTGGCGGAAACGAGTATCAGATTCGCTACAAAATGGATTATCAGGACCGATAACGCGGACGACGCGACTCCGCCGCAATGAAATCGTCCTCCTCTCGTCGTCGTCCTCGTAATCAAAAATAGCCTGATCGAGGACGAGGAGGAGAACGAGGACGAGTAAGAAGATTTGCGCAAGCCGCGAAAACTTTCATCCACGAGCGCACTGTTTACCTCCACCGTGGCACGCGTAAGTTTCTGAAATGTCGATTTCTGAGGAACAGGTGAAGAACGCTTTGAAGTCGGTGAAATATCCGGGCTTCACACGCGATATTGTTTCATTCGGCCTTGTGAAATCCGTCCAGATCGAGAAGGGCGAGGTCAAGGTACAGATCGCCCTTGCGACGAACGATCCGAACGTTCCGGCGGCAATTAAAAACGAGGCCGAAAAAGCGCTGCGAACCATCGACGGTGTCAAGAGCGCAAAGGTGCTGATCGATATTCATGCGCCACCCGCAGGCGCAGGCACCGGTATGGGGGCGACGCGAATCCCGGGAATCAGGCACATCATCGCAGTGGCAAGCGGCAAAGGCGGCGTCGGCAAATCGACGGTCGCGGCAAATCTGGCGGTCGCCCTGGAGCAAACCGGGGCGCGCGTCGGCTTATGCGATTGCGACATCTACGGCCCGAGCATTTCATTGATGTTTGGCACGCGCGAGAGGCCAATGGCGACGGAAGAAAACAAGATCGTCCCGATCGAGCAATACGGATTGCGGCTCATGTCGATGGGATTTCTGCTCGACGACACTTCGCCAGCGATTTTGCGCGGGCCGATGGTCACCCGTTATACCCAGCAATTTTTGCGACAGGTGGAATGGGGCGAACTGGATTATCTGGTGCTGGATCTGCCTCCTGGCACTGGTGACATTCAGCTCACGATTGTCCAGACGGTCGCGCTTTCCGGCGCGATCGTGGTAACCACACCTCAGGAAGTTGCCCTCATCGATGCTCGCAAAGCTGCTAGCATGTTCGAGAAGGTCAATGTGCCTGTGCTCGGGATCATCGAGAACATGAGTTATTTCGCCTCTCCCTCCGACGGCAAACGCTACAATATTTTTGGCAGTGGCGGCGGCGAACGCGAAGCCAAACGACTCCGCGTCCCATTGCTTGGCCAAATTCCGATCGATATCCCCACGCGCGAGTCGGGAGATCGCGGGATTCCAATCGTGGGCGAAGATCGAGAGTCCCCCGTGGCAGCCGAGTTCAAAAAAATTGCCGAAAATCTTCGTAAGACTCTCCCCTAGCGAGATGTCCGCAACCGTCATTGGAACCGAGAGTTAAATAAATAGCGCGGTTGGCACGTCGAATTTGACTGCTTCGATTTTGTTGACTCGTGCCCAATTTCATGAAAGAGAATCCTGAGATGCCATCTTCAGAGGAGGATCACTCTCGATTCGTCAGGAATTCGGTCCTGTACAAAGAGTTTCTCGCGGAGCGTGCCGAGATCCTGAAACACAAGTGGATCGAGAGCGAAAAAGCCGGAAGAGATATCGGCTTTGAAAAGGCTTTGCTGGATTGGATCGTGAAACATCGCTCCAACTGGCGAGAGCGACGAAGAAGGGAGGCGCGCACCGAAAAGTCCGCCTCCTGATTTTTTTGTTCCTTTAATGCGATCCCGCGAGGTCGCCAAGGAAACGCATGAAACAAGCAAAACAAAAAACGTCTGGTGCCGCGGTCCCAACAATGGACGCGGAAGCAATTCGTCGAGCGCTTCAACGAATTGCGTACGAAATTATTGAGCGAAACACGCGACTGACTGACGTCGTGCTAGCGGGAATTCCGTCGCGCGGGGTGGAAATCGCCCAGCGCATCGCCGCTTTCATTCACCAGATCCGCAAGATCAACATTGAGACCGGCGTCATCGACGTGGCGATGCATCGCGATGACGTGGGAACGCGCTCTGAATTGCCAATCGTGCGCGAATCGAAACTTCCGCTGCCCCTGGAAGAACGCACCGTCATCGTTGTCGATGACGTTCTTTACACCGGCCGCACCGTGCGCGCCGCCATGGACGCCATCAACTCATTTGGACGGCCTGCTCGGATTCAGCTCGCAGTACTAATCGACCGCGGTCATCGCGAGTTGCCGATTCGCCCGGATTACGTCGGGAAGAATTTGCCGACCTCGGGAGGCGAAAAAGTTCAGGTGCGCCTGCAAGAAACCGATAACAAGCCGGACGCGGTGTGGCTAGGAAAACAGTGAAAATGAACACGCAATTTTTGGGTAGCGCACGCGTCTCGCGTGCTGGCGAGCGCGTCCTCGCGATCGCGGACTTTTCTTCGACTTTCGCTACAGGGGACGTGTCCGCACCCAGGCAAAGATTGTTTCGGCGCGACGCCGAAACCAGCACGCGAGACGCGTGCGCTACCCAAATCCCATGACCAGGCGCTGGACACGAAAAGATTTACTCGGTCTGCGCGAACTGCCGGCAGAAGAAATCAATTTCGTTCTCGAAACCGCTGACGCATTTAAACAAGTCGGTACTCGCGAGATCAAGAAGGTGCCAGCTCTACGCGGAAAAACACTGATGAACTTCTTCGTTGAGCCAAGCACACGAACGCGGACATCTTTCGAGCTGGCTGCGCTGCTGCGTCACGGCTCAGCTGGCGCACCGCAGTTTCTGGCGAATCGGTTGAAGGCCAGCGTGATCAACGCCGGTGATGGCGCACACGAGCATCCCACTCAGGCATTGCTCGATCTTTACACAATCCGCGAGAAGCGAGGACAAATTGCCGGGCTACACGTGGCAATCGTCGGCGATATTTTGTTTAGCCGTGTGGCGCGCTCGAACATTTTTGGTCTGCTCAAGCTTGGCGCGCGCGTCACGCTGGTCGGGCCTAGCACACTGGTACCGCGTGAATTTGAGAAACTCGGAGTCGAAGTCTCTCACAAAATCGATGAGGTACTGCCGAAAGCCGATGTGGTGAACCTTTTGCGCATTCAGCACGAACGCCAGCGCAGAGAATATTTTCCCGGAATCGGCGAATACATTCGCTTCTTCGGTCTCACCAAGGAACGCGCCAAACTTTTGAAGGCAGACTGCCTGATTATGCATCCCGGTCCGATCAACCGCGGCGTCGAGATCGACAGCGAGGTGGCCGACGGATTGCACAGCGTCATTCTCGATCAAGTCACGAACGGTCTGGCTGTGCGCATGGCTGTTCTCTATCTATGCGGAGGGATCTCCTCGTGAGCACAACAATCATCCGAAACGGCCGCGTGATCGATCCCGCAAATAGGCGGGACGAAATTTCCGATCTGTTCATCGTCGGCGGAAAAATCGTCGGCTCCAAATTCGCAATCCGAAGTCCGCAATCCGAAATCGAAGAGATTGACGCAACCGGATTGATTGTCGCGCCGGGTTTGATCGATATCCATGTGCATCTGCGCGAGCCCGGATTCAGTCATAAGGAAACGATTGAGTCGGGCGCACGCGCGGCCGCGGCCGGCGGATTCACCACCATTGTTTGCATGCCAAATACGTCGCCTGTTCCGGACAATGCGGGCACGATTGCATGGATAAAAGATCGGGCGTCCGCCATTGGGTGCGTGAATGTTTTGCCAACCGGCGCAATTTCAAAAAATCTCGCAGGCGAAGAACTGGCGCCGATCGGCTCCCTTGCACAGGCAGGCGTTGTGGCGATCACCGATGACGGGCATTGCATCCAAAATCACGAAGTCATGCGGCGCGCTGTCGAATATGCACGGATGGTCGGTGTGCCAGTCCTCGATCATTGCCAGGATTACAACCTGGTCGGTAACGGAGTTGTGCATGAAGGTTATTGGAGCACGCTGCTTGGGTTACCGAGCTGGCCCGCGGCCGGCGAAGAAGCGATAGTGATGCGCAACGTTTTACTCGCAGAACTTTGCGATCACCCGATTCATTGTCAGCACGTCAGTGCAGCCGGAAGTGTGCGACTAATCCGGGAAGCACGCGGACGCGGTGTAAAAATAAGCGGCGAGGTTTGTCCGCATCACGTCGCGCTAACCGACGAAGCAATCCAAAATTTCGATACCAACTGCAAAGTGAACCCGCCGCTGCGCTCGCGAACAGACGTTGATGCGCTGCTGGATGGCATCGCCGATGGCACCCTGTCGATCTTGTGTTCCGATCACGCGCCACACGCAGATTTCGAAAAGGAAGTTGAATTCGATGTCGCGCCGTTTGGTATGATTGGGTTGGAGACCGAACTCGGTCTTTTCATCGATCTACTCGTGCACAAACACGGCAGGATCGACATTGTCCGTTTGATTGAGATGTACTCTGTCGAGCCGGCACGATTGTTAAAGCTGGATTCCGGCAGTCTTTCCACGGGCGCGCGTGCTGACGTCACTCTAATCGATTCGGGTTTGGAGTGGACCGTTCGCGTCGATCAATTTCAATCGGCATCGCGCAATTCGCCTTTCGACGGCTGGAAACTGAAAGGCCGCGCAGTGCGGACAATCGTCGGCGGGAAGACGGTTTGGAAGTTGTAGTAAGGAGCGGCGGTCTCCAGTCCGCCGAATAAGGGTAGCGCAAGCGTCCTCGCTTGCGAAATTCCCGGACAGAGCAAGCGGGACGCTTATGCTACATTCTATCCCGCTGCGTATCCGCCGTGGATATAGTTTTCCAAGTGCGCGATTGCAGCCTGCTGGCAGGAAATGACGTGTTTGACCAGGTCGCCGATCGAAATCACGCCGACCACTTGATCACCTTCGACCACGGGCAGATGCCGAATATGTTTGTCAGTCATCAGGCGCAGACATTTCTCCACGGGTTCACGCGGATGCGTGACGGTCACATTGGTTGACATGATCTCGGAAACTTTCGTTTCGCGGGAACGTTTGCCACGCAGAAAAACTTTACGGGTATAATCGCGCTCGGAAATGATCCCATTCAATTGCTCTCCATCCATCACCAATAATGCGCCGACATTTTTTTCGCTCATCATTTGAATTGCTTCAAAAACCATTGCGTCGGATCGAATGGAAAAAATATCTTTGCTTTTCTGACTCAGAATCGCGCCGATCGTGCCGCTAACATCCATATCATCCAGAATTTTACTGCCGAAACACAGCAACTTTAAGATAAGGCAACACCGGCCTGCGACGCAAAACAAATAAATGAGAAAAGCCTCTATCGAAACGCGGACCGGTATCTCCGCGGAGGGAGCTTGGCCGGGCGTTTTCCGTTAACAATCGCGCCTGCCACTGCGATGTATGGAAGCTCCTGCTGATCTGCTGCACAGCGTAACATCAATCCGCCGCGGCTCATGTCGCCGCGACCGACGAAGTCAACGGGAAATCGGAGCCGGTCGCCAAAACTCGCAAGCAAAACGTTCACATATTTCCCTGTAGCAATGCTTCCGAGAAGGACGATCTCGCTGCGAGATGGCAGTTTTTTTGCGAGAACACGCGCGTCTCGCTCAATCGGCGCTCGATAACGGGGATCGTCACCGTGAATGTCGACCGTTGCAAATTCACGCAGGTCATCGAGACGGATCCGCGTATAGGCGTCGACAAGCCCACGAGTAGGCGTGATCACAAAAACACCGGGAATCCCGGGCGCGGGCCGCGCAAACGCTGTCGCATATGCAATCTTGCCGCGGAAGTAGAGCCCGCTAAGAAAGGTGAACACCTTCGCGATTGGCGCGCCCCGTTTGCTGCGCAATTTTTGCGCGAGTTCGAATTCCGCCCGGTCGCTCAGAATCATCTGCGCTCGTTCACCGCCGGCGTAAGCGGGTGAGAGAAGGAAAATGCGGCAACGAGCGGCATGATTCATTGGTGGCAATTTTCCGATTCACAGGCGACCAGCGCAAGCAGGTTGATTCACGCTTTGTAGCTAACGAGCCGGAGCCTACCCCGTGCTTCGATCTTGCTTTTTGACTGCGAGATGGAAAATAATGCGGCCATGCGTTGGGCCTGGTCATTCAAACCTCGCGTAAGTGACGATCGAAACGGGAAAGATAATCACTATTCAACGGGCGATGCCTGCCCCGATTTCCTGTGCGTCGGGGCTCAAAAAGGCGGAACCTCGTGGCTGTATCGGCAGCTTGAACGACATCCTGAATTCTGGATGCCTCCTGTAAAGGAACTGCACTATCTCAATAGTCTAAATAAAACGAGACGGTTCCATCCTCCGCGCTGCCGAGACCAGCGCGATACTTCCTTTTTGGATAGCATGAAAAACCTCAGCGCCCTGTCCTACATCGATCTGGAGAATTACGGACGGTTGTTCGAGCACAAGGGATCGCTTGTCTCGGGTGATATCTCGCCAGCTTATTCGACAGTAAGCGATGAGATAATTCAGCGAGTCGTCAGTTCCTTTCCAACGTTTGATGCGACCGATGCTGATGAAGTGATTCGAAATTTGCTGAATCCCGGGGTGCTCCTGCGCTCACATCCCAGTAAGATCGTCGCACGCTGGAAACGCTATGTTCGTCCAGATCTTTTCCGCATCTTCTTTTTTGACGACCTGGAGAAGAACCCTGCAGAACTGCGGCGCTCGATCCTCCAATTTTTAGGCGCCGATCCGAACAAGCCTTATGACCGATTGAAGGCGGACGAAAACCGGAATGCCAACAGGAAGAAACTTCGGCTCACCGACAAGGTGCGGTCCAGGGTAGCTCAGTTTTTTGAACAGGAATTGAAAGCCTGCGCTGCAGAACTGGGCGGGCCGGCGAAACAATGGCCCGCACGATATGGTTTTTCATTACTGATCTTCTTCCTGCAACTGGTGGACGACTTCGACATCCTGTTCTGGTGTGATTGGATCGCCTGAGGAAGGGAAGAGGTCTCCTATTCGCGGTGCAGGGCCCGATTTTCTCTGTATCGGAGCCCACAAAGCCGGAACCACCTGGCTTTATCAGCAACTCGATTCCCATCCCGATTTCTGGATGCCTCCTGTAAAGGAACTGCATTACTTTGATCAGCTAAGCAGGGTTCAACGCACCGCTCAGCCGCGCTGCAGAGACGAGCGCGATCGTCGATTTTTGGAGCGGCTCGAGAGCCTTAGCGCTGAACCGGGTATCGACCTCGAGAATTATGGACGACTGTTTAAACCCAAGGGATCGCTTCTTTCAGGTGATATTTCGCCAAACTATTCGACACTGACTAATAAAGTCATTCAGCAAGTAGTCGGATACTTCCGAAACTTAAAGGTAATCTTTTTGGCGCGTGATCCCGTCGAACGATTGTGGTCGCACTTGTCCATGGAAGTGCATTACCGCCAGATTGAACCGTTTGACGTAACCAACATCGATGAAGTCAACCGGAATTTGCTCCGCCGAGGGATGCTCCTGCGTTCGTATCCGAGTGCCGTCGTCGCGCGATGGAAACGCTACGTCGTTCCAGAGCAGTTTCGCGTTTATTTCTTTGATGACTTGCAAAAAAATCCAGCTGAATTACGGCGCTCCATTCTTCGCTTCCTGGGCGCTGATCCAGACAAGCCAGGCAGCCGATTGAGCGCGGATTACAACAGTTGGACCAGCATGGAAAAGCTTCCGCTCACAAACAAGGTACGATCGCATCTGGCTCGGTTCTTCAAAAAGGAACTGAAGACCTGCGCAGCGCGACTAGGCGGTCCAGCCAGGGATTGGCCGGCACGATACGGTTTTTAGTGCGGTAAGTCTCACCCTTAAGTGTTAGGTCTGAAGTTCAACTGGCAGCCGCGATTGTGGCCGACTGCCTCCTTCTTCTTAAAACTTAAGACTTTTAACTTCCTGTCAGGCGCGCTTCGGCCAGATCGAGGTCACGCTGAATACGCCTCAACGCGTCGTCGTTAATCACGCGTTCGTTCCGCAAACGGATAATGGTCTGCCTTTCAGCACGCAGCGCTTCGCGTTGCAAACGCTGATATTGAGGCGTGGCGATTTCGCCGCGGCAATCGTCGGGGTTCTCGGCGCAAAGTTGCAATTGCTCCAGGCGTTCGTCGTACTCAGCGCGTAAACGATCCACGGTATCGGGCGAAAACTCGCCATTGGCACGCAGTTTTCCGATCAGTTCAATTGCGGCCTTGTTCGCTTCCAGGCGGGCCCGGCGTTCCTCTTCGTCTGCCTCGCCGTCATATGTGATTCCGAGTTTCCGAATCAAGAGCGGGAGCGACAGCCCTTGAAGAACGAGCGTGGTCAGAATGACTGAGAACGTGAGAAACAAAATGTAATTGCGCCCCGGAAATGGCTTGCCATCGCTCAATGTCAGCGGCAGCGCGAACGCAGCCGCGAGCGAAACGACCCCGCGCATGCCCGACCAAGCCACAATGGCGGCCTGTTGCCGTCGCGGAATTGGATCGCGCGCACCTCCCCCTTTTGCGAGACCTAGCACACGCGGCAGATAGGTCGCCGGTATCACCCAAATAATTCGGACCAAAACAACCGCACAGCTGATGATGATCGCGGTGACGATGGGGCCGATGAGCGATTCGCCACTCAGTGCATGCAGGATTCCAGGGAGTTGCAGTCCAATGACGATAAAGATGAACCCGTTGAGTAGGAACACGACCATTTCCCAAAACGCGAATGCTTGCAGGCGATAGCGCGCGGTGACGATGAGCGGCGAATGCCAGCCGAGAAAAATCCCCGCGGCAACCGTCGCAAGCACTCCTGAGACGTGCAGGCGTTCTGCTGGCAGGTACGCGACGAAAGGAGTAAGCAGCGAAACCGTGATTTGGATCGGTGGATCATCGAGGTGGCTTTGCACCCAGCGCATCGCCAGCCCAACAAGCAACCCAAATGCTATTCCGCCGGCCGCGACCCAGATGAAACGAATCGCTGCGTGAGGGGGCGAGAAGGATCCTGTAAGGAGCGCCGCGATTGCGAATTGCAGCGCAACCAGCGCAGTCGCGTCATTCACAAGACTCTCTCCGTCGAGGATTGCCTCAATACGGTGAGGAACGCCAAGCCTGCGAATAATCGCGGTAGCCGCGATTGCATCTGGCGGCGAAACGATGGCTCCAAGCGCAAAGGCGGCCGCCCACGGAAGCGCCGGCACAATTGCGTGCGCGATCCACGCAATCGTCACCGTAGTCACCAGCACTAAGCCAATTGCGAGGAAAAGAATCTGCCGCAGGTTTCGCCGAAAATCGC
>QHPC01000120.1 GCA_003218915.1 Verrucomicrobiota bacterium | reverse complement strand
AGCCGAAGAAGGCGGAGCAGCTAAAAGAAGAAACGCCGAAGACGGAAGAGAAGGACGAGAAAAAGGCAGCGCCACCGAAGGCAGAAAAAGGGGCTAGACCTGAAAAGCCGGCGCCGAAAGTCGAGAAGACCGAGGAAGCGCGGGTGAAAGCGTCGCCGGTCGCGCGCAGAATTGCGGCAGAGCTCGGTGTTGATCTTTCCACCGTGAAGGGCACCGGACCGGAAGGCCGTGTCACCGAGACCGACGTGCGCGCTGGAGCTAAATCAAAACCCACTACTCCAGCGCCAAAGGTTCCGGCGGCGGTAAAAGCCGGCGAAAGCGCGCGCATTCAACTGTCCGGAATGCGCAGAATTATTGCGCAGCGACTCGTCGAAAGTCTCGGCCCGGTTCCACATTTTTATCTCGATATCGACATCAATGCCGCGTCGCTGATGGAGGCACGTGAGGAATTGAAGTCGGCGGGCGAAGGTGCGGATGCGGCGAAAATCACAGTAAACGATTTTGTTTTAAAGGCGGCCGTACAAGCCGCAGTCAAGGTTCCGCGAGTGAACGCTTCGTTTGATGGCGATGCAATAGTGCAGTACGCCGACATCGATCTTGGAATTGCAGTCGCGATCGAAGACGGGCTGCTCACGCCGGTTATTCGCGCCGCGCAAAACAAATCGCTGCGCGAGATCAGCGAGCTGGCCAAAGATTTAGCGCATCGCGCGCGCAACAAACGGCTGAAGCCGGAAGAATTTCAGGGTGGCACATTCACAGTTTCAAATCTTGGCGGCATGGGGATCGACAGCTTCTCGGCGGTCATTAATCCGCCGCAGGGCTTCATTCTGGCCGTTGGCAGGATCACAAAAGTCCCTGTCGTGGACGACTGCGACCAGATCATCGCGGGCCATCGCATGTCGCTTACTATGAGTTGCGATCACCGCGTGATCGACGGCGCCCTCGGCGCCGAATATCTGAAAGAGCTACGGCACCTGCTGGAAAACCCAGCATTACTGCTGGTTTGAAGCGAAGATCGCACGTCGCAGCCCGCACTGTGGGTAGCACACGCGTCTCGCGTGTCTGGCAAGCGCGTCCTCGCGATTGCGAACTTTCACTCTGCTATGTTGCCTCTGAAAATCTCATTTCTAGAAAAGTCCATTTCGGCGCGACGCCGAAACCAGACACGCGAGACGCGTGTGCTACCCGGACAAGGGCGTCGTTTCCCAAGTCATGAAATCGTCGAGCGTTTGCCGGGTCCTATCGACCACGAATTCGACGACGGCTGCGTCGTCGATGAAGCCGAGGAACGGCGTCTTGTCGGGAATTAAATCGAACGGATCGACCAGGTAGTTGAGAGCCGCAACGATCCACAACAACGAATCATGCGTAACCTGATCGTATTCCCCGCGATGGTGCGCACGGACCAAACGCAGCATTGTCTGGAGATAAGGCCAATACTCTTTAAAAGAGTCTTTCGGCGCGGCCGCTGCCTTTCTCGCTGCTTCGTTGAAAAGAGTTTGCAGACTCTCACGATCGTCCACGCACGATTTTGCATCGGTGAGCGCCCTTGCAAACGCTTCGCTGCGAAGGGCGGGCTTGCTGTACGGGCTTGGTCCCTCAATATTTTTTCGAGTCGACCGAGCTTTGGTCTTGCTAGCCGATTTCGTTTTTACGTCTTTCATTGGTGCTATGAGAGCAGGTCGCTGCGCAGATGAGAAGCCCATTCGTGACGCAGGCAATCGTGCCTGCGAGTGTCACCGTGCAGACAAGATTGTCTGCATCACTACGGTTTTGTTGCCAGAATTAGTGGTGAAGGTCCAGGCGCTTCCACCTTTCGCACCTTTTTGAAACCTGCTTCTTCCAGCCAGTTTTTAATTTCGTTGAAGCTGAAGGTGTCGCCTTTTTCGGTGTTGACCAGCATTTGCACGGCGAACATCAGCGATGGTAGCGGTTTGGTGCGATCGTCGTTCACCAACCATTCTGCAACGGCGATCGTGCCGCCGGATTTTAGGGCGCGGAAGGTTTTCGCGAGCAACTGGCGACTGCGATCTTTGCCTTCGCTGTGCAAAATGTGACCGAGAGTCGCGATGTCGTAGCCGCTGCCGAAATTCGCCTCCAATATATCGCCTTCGACATAATTGAAGCGATCGCCGACGCCGAACTTTTGTGTAATTCGTTTTGTCGTCGGAATCATTCCTGCCCAATCGACTGCAGTCACCCGTACCCGGGCCGATTTTTGGGCGAGGGCAATGCCCCAAATGCCTGAGCCCGCGGCAAGATCAAGCACGCGAATATCGTTTTTTGTTTTCGCCAACTTCAAATGATCGGCGAGCTTTTGCGCAGGCGGATAGCTCAGCGGGATGATGTTTTCTACCAGCTGACTGAAGAATTCCGTGCCTTCGGTTTCCTGGTTTACGGCGACGGCCGGACGGCCTTCGCGGACGATGTCGGACAATCGTAGCCATCGTGAAATGAGCTGCGGCGCGATGGTTCCAAAAAACCCCGCGTGCGTTCCTGGATTTTTGCTTACAAGAAAGGCGGCGCTTTCGGGTGTAAGTGAATACTTTCCCTGCCGATCTTTCTTCAGCAGAACTAGACCAACGAGCGCATTCATTAGAATCCGGAGAGCCCGCGCCGATGCCCCGGTTTTCTCTGCGACTTGCTCTGGTGTTTTCGCGCCGTCTTCCAACGAATCGAAAACCTGGTTACTCACACCCGCGCTGATGATCAACGGCGGCGCGTAAGCAAAGCTCAGTTCCATCAAACGTTCGGGCGTGACTTGTTTCTTGCGACGAGTTTTCTTGGCCATATCGGATTTGAGATTTCTAAAGCTAAGATCGACAAATAAGATTGGGAATCAATTGTGACCAAGCATTCTCCTGAACCTCCGGCGCCTCGCCTCGCGCTTTTCTTCAAAACACGCGAGGAAATGGAAGCCAGTGAGCGCGCTGTGCTTGCGCCGTTTGCGGAAAAGTCCGGCGACTCGCGCGGCCGGCAAAATTCGGAGCCGGGCCATGCGTTTCGCACTGAATTCCAACGTGACCGGGCGCGGATCATTCATTCGCGCGCGTTTCGCCGGATGGAGTATAAGACCCAGGTTTTTTTGAACGGTACCGGGGACCACCTGCGCACCCGCCTGACGCACTCCATTGAGGTAGCGTCCATCAGCCGCACGATTGCTCGCGCATTGCGCCTGAATGAAGATCTCGCCGAAGCGATCGCGCTGGCGCACGATCTGGGACACGCGCCTTTTGGGCATTCGGGCGAAGAGATGCTGGCTGAAGGCATGCGCGATCATGGCGGCTTCGATCACAACCGCCAGAGTGTGCGAGTAGTCGAGCTCCTGGAAGATCCTTATCCAAATTTTCCGGGCTTGAACCTCTCATTCGAAGTCCGCGAGGGGCTGCGGAAACACGGAGCATTTCATGAGATGGAAGTGGCGCAAGTTTGTAACTTGCGACCTAATGAAGAGGGCAAGTTACAAACTCGCCCCACTTTAGCGAAGTATCGTTGCCCATCGCTGGAGGCGCAGGTCGCAGATCTGGCAGACGAGATCACTTATTATAGCCATGATCTGGATGACGCCGTCGATTTTGAAATCCTCGACGCGGCGCAACTGAAAAAAAACGAGGTTTGGCAGCGAAGCCTGCGGGCTGTGCTGGCACGCTACCCTGACGCTCGGGAGCCGGAACTGCACAAGCTAATCATTAGAGACATTATCGACACGGAAGTGCGCGATCTGGTTCCAAGCGAATCGCAATTTGCGAAAATTCCTGTACCAGAACGTTTATTATAATCCGCGCGTTTCCGACGTGAATCGGCGCGCGTGCGAAATGCTGCGGCAGGTTTTCGAGGCCTATTTGGCCGATCCCGACAAACTGGGTGAGACGGCGGCGAAACGAATTGAGACCGAAGGATTGCATCGCACAGTATGCGATTACATCGCGGGAATGACGGACCGGTATTTGATGGACGAACACGCGCGGCTTTCGACCCTTTAGCCGGCTCGCTGCGCGAGGCGAGGCATGGAGGACAGCCGCACGTTACGCGTCTCACAGAGACGCGGCTACAGCTACGCAGCCGCGCTTCCGTTTTCTTCCCGAAGATACTGAATCACCAGCCGCAACCGTTTATTAATAGAGAGTTCTTCGAGGACGCGTTGACGACGAAGAGGGTCGCTCACAAATGTTGAGGTGACGAGATCAGCAAGCAATTCCGGATCGCTCAAATCGGAAAGATACCGGTCCACCTTAGGGGGAAGCTGCCGCGGTCCATCCCCTTTGAGGTGCGAATAAAGTTCTAGTACTTTCGCAGCGAGCGCTTCGGTTTCCACAGACGCGGCGGAGTCGGATTCGAGTGACTCAATCGTTGCAATCGGGAATGGTGCTTCCTGCCGGAAAGCGCTAAATTTGACACGCTCCAGTCCCTGCAGAATCAGGTTCGATGTGCCGTCGCTTCGTTCGACGCATGCGCGAATGAGACCAACCGTTGCGATTTGAAAAAAGTCGTCGCTCGAATTCCACTCCACGCAATGTGGTTTGAGCAGTGCAACGCAAAACATGCGGTGATGGGCGAGGGCGTGCTTTAGCATCTCGCGATAGCGCGGTTCAAAGATATGAAGCGGGAGCAGCGCATGCGGAAAAAGCAGGGCGCCTGGCAACGGCATGACTGGCACTTGTTTTGGGAGTGTTACAGATGAGGACATGACGCGTTTCTTTTCTTTGTACGATATGTGTGTTGGAGAAAGAGCAAGCGCGGGGGAGCGTAATTCGTGATTCGTTACCCGCCTCAGCCGGGTTAAAACGTGGCCGATTTAACGCTTTACGGTTTAACGATTCAACGCGGGGGAGCCATTCCGAACGCCCGAAGCTGATCAAGCGACATTTGCCCCTCGATGTCGCTTCGGCCGAGCGACACATACACGAGGGCGGATCCACGACAGGCGAGAAGTACACGTGATGCGGCGCCCAGCTTACCGATTCCCATCGCGCTTACCGCAATGTCAACGTCCTTGGCCGCGGCGAAATCGAGCAAGCGCATTAGTTGCGCCGGCGTGTCGGTGCGGGTTGCCACTTTGAAAAAGTCCGCGCCATATGTCTTTGCCGCGCGCGCTTGAGCTTGCAACCGGCTGCGAGACGGTGTGTTCTTCAGGTGATGAACGGAAATGATGCGCCGCACGTTTTGCCTTCGAGCCAGCCGAAGCAGGGAAACGAAAACAGGCGCGGAGCGCAGTTCGACATCGATATAACGGGCCCGGGATAGGAATCTAGCGAGCAGATTGTGTCGTTCCGACGGCGATAATCGATTCGCGCCGCCTTCCATCGGATCTCGCGCGGTGATGATGAGCGGCGCGCGCAATCTGGAGATTTTGTTCTCCACCCGGTCGATCACGCGCGCAAGGCGATCCAGCCGAAGTTCAAACAAATGCGGTGGCTCCTTCATTCGACTAGCGAAATCGAACTCAGCGAGCGACATAATGACACCCACCACCCGGGGTCGCCGGCGGCGATGTTTCCCGAAACCGGGAGCAGTTAAAGAAGGTTCAAGCACGAATCGACACGAACGAACACCCTGATTCGTTAAATGTTTACATCAGGTCCACGATTCAACAGTTCAACGTTTTAACTATTTAACGCCGCGAAGCGATCATTCTTTCAACGTACTTGGCGAGAATATCGAACTCGAGATTGATCGGATCGCCCACCTGGGTCCGGTCCAAATTAGTATGCGTTTTCGTGTAAGGAATAATCCAAACGACGAACGTTTCCGAAAGGACTTCGGCGACGGTAAGACTGATTCCATTCACTGCGATCGAGCCCTTGCACGCGACATAATGGGCGGACGCCTTTGGTAACTCGATTTCCAATCGAAAATCTGCGCCGCTTTTCTGATACGCGATGACGGGTGAGACCCAATCAATGTGTCCTTGAACGAAATGTCCCCCAAAACGCTCCGTCCCGGAAACAGCGCGCTCAAGATTCACAGGCTGCTTCCGCTGCAGGTTTTAACGGCCAAACTATCGCCGCGCCGTATCTTTTTCGCGACGCGCGGAGCGGCAATTTTCAATTGATTGGCGTTTTTACTTGCACCGACCGCGATTACGCTGCCGACTTCTTCAATCAAACCGGTGAACACCGGAGTAGCCTAATAGGCCATAGCCAATAGCCAATAGCCAATTGTCAATTGTCAATTGCTGTTGGGCGGCGAATCATTGACACTGCCGTCATGTTCAAATTCGAAAAGTTAGATGTTTGGCAAAAGGCTATCGATTTTGCGGATCTCGTTTACTCGCAAACCAAATCATTTCCATCTGATGAACGGTTCGGACTAACAAATCAGATGAGACGTGCAGCCGTTTCTGTTTCGTCAAACATTGCTGAAGGCAGTGCACGGATTTCTGACGTCGATTTTGCGCGATTTGTGGAAATCGCTACTGGATCACTGTTCGAGGCAGTCTCAGAGGCCACTGTTGCAAGGCGTCAGGGCTATCTAAGCGACGAAGATTTTGGGGCCATTTACGAGGCCGCTGAGGAACTAGGCCGAATGCTCAGCGGTTTGCGTCGCACTCTGGTTCGCGACTAGCGAATCGCTATCGGCCATCAGCCATCAGCTATTGGCCATGCGCAGAATCCAACCAACCATATTTCAGCGTTTTTTCCGGACGGAGACGGCTGGTGGGTCAGTCCTGCTGCTGTTCGGAATCGCTGCACTCGTGCTGGCCAATTCACCGCTGGCCGAAGCGTACGAACGTCTTTGGCAGATCCGATTAACATTTGGAATTGGGGAACACTCCCTGTCGCTGACGCTGCATCAGTGGATCAACGACGGGATGATGGCAGCGTTTTTTCTGTTGGTGGGATTGGAGATCAAGCGTGAGTTAATCGTCGGCGAGCTTGCGTCGGTAAGAAAAGCCGCTCTTCCAATTGCGGGCGCGATCGGCGGCATGGTTGTCCCGGCTACGGTCTATTGGATGTGCAACATGACCGGGCAGAACGCGCGGGGCTGGGGCATCCCGATGGCGACAGATATCGCTTTTGCTCTTGGAGCCCTCGCTTTGATTGCTCCCCATGCACCGGCCGGCGCCAGAGTATTTCTCGCCGCACTCGCGATTGTTGACGATATGGGAGCGGTTCTGGTTATCGCAATTTTCTATTCGCACGCGCTCGCATGGGACGCGCTGATCGTCGCAGCCTTGATCGTCGGTGTCTTGGTCGGATTAAATGCCATGGGGGTCCGCCGCTTGTGGCCATATTTGCTGGCAGGAATTGCTCTTTGGTATTTCGTGCACGAATCCGGCGTGCACGCCACGGTTGCCGGCGTAGCGCTGGCCTTTACGATTCCTACTCACACGCGGATCAATGCGGTGGAATTCTCGCGCAAGGCGCGGGACTTTTTGGCTCGATTCGATCGCACCGAGAGTGGTGATTCTCTTGTTCTGACCAGCAAGGGACAACAGGAAGCCGTCTTCGCGATCGAGCATGCGAGCAAAGCTGTAACGGCGCCGATTTTGCGTCTCGAATACGCGCTTCACAACTTCTCTGCGTTTGTCGTGATGCCGTTGTTCGCATTCGCCAATGCGGGCGTCAGGATCGGTGGGCCGTTCCGGCATGCCGAAGTTGCTATTGGTGTACTGCTCGGGCTCATTATCGGGAAACCGCTCGGCATCACGGCGGCCGCACTCGGCGCGGTGAAATCGGGAATTGCCCAACTTCCAAGCGGCGTCGGATGGTCGTCATTGCTGGGTTACGCCTGCCTGGCAGGGATCGGTTTTACCATGTCGCTATTTATCGCTATGCTTGCGTTCGATGAGACTGGGCCAGTTCACGCGGCAAAGTCAGCTATTCTCGCCGGGTCGCTTCTGGCCGGGATCGCGGGCACTGTTATTCTGAGGATTGTCTCTCGTTTTCGCGACGAATGAATAGATCCCATAGGATCCATAAGTCACATGCGGAAGAATGTAGTCACGGCGCGGACCCGCCGTGTTCGGAATCACGCAATGAGTGCCTCAACACAGCGGCGGCTGCGTTGATCCTTTCCAGTTTCATGGCGGGCCTGGCGCTGGGGAACGCGATCGCCGCGTCGTCGAGAATTCGGCGATGGCGACCGCTACATCTTTACGCCTTGCTGGAGGTGCTCGTCGCTGTGCTTGGCTGCACAATCGTTTTTGGTCTTCCGGTGCTGGGCGAATTGTTGCGACCCGTGTGGCAAATGCTCTGGAATTATCAACCCACGCTTCTCGGGCTTCGGTTCGTTGTGTCTTTCCTGATTCTGCTGATGCCCACAACGGCGATGGGCCTGACGCTGCCCGTGTTGATGGAGGATCCAATGTTGCGGCAAACCAATTTTGGGCGTGCGATTGGCTTCCTTTATGGGTTTAACACGCTTGGCGCGGTAGCGGGCGCTGTACTTGGCGAAGGATTTCTCATCGCCGCGTTTGGCCTTCGAGGCACGAGTTTGGCTGCGGGTTTGGCGGTTTGAATCGCGTCGGCCGTCGCGCTGATGGTCGCGAAATACAGCAGCGATGCGGCCACCTATGGGGCGCGGCGATCCCGCGACTGCGGGCCCGCTCTCAAGGGCTCACCACGGCAAGTCCATCCTGTGGCAGCCGCGGACATCTCCGCGCACTCCAAATTTCCACTGCGCTTCGACGCAACCTATCGTGCACCGTGGCGGCTGCTTTTCGTCAGCTTTGGGACGGGCTGTATCCTTCTGGCGTTGGAAGTAATTTGGCTTCGATTTCTGCGGTTGTATGTCTCTTCGTCCTCCACAGCATTCGCAGTAATGCTCGCCGTTGTGCTGGCGGGAATCGGGCTCGGCAGCATTCTGGGGAACGCCTCACAAGAAAAGTCCGCGATCGCGCGTACGCGCTCGCCAGCAGGCGAGATGCGCAGGCTGCCCATTTTGCTGCTGTCGGCTGCGATTTTGACCCTGATTTCGTATCTGTTTTTTCCGGGCGAATTAATTCCGGCGGCGACGGGAGTGTTCTACCTCAGGTGGTGGCAAATCGCATTGCTCTCCGTTGCTTTGATGTTTCCCGTAGCTTTTCTCTCGGGAATGCTGTTTCCATCTATCGCGACGGCAGTCCAGATCAGCGTTGAGGACCGGATGAATACCACAGGGATCACAACCCTGTTCAACACGACCGGCGCGGCGATCGGTCCGCTCGTGGCGAGCTTCGTTCTGCTGCCGGGCATTGGCTATCAGTGGAGCCTCATTCTCTGCGCCGTGGGGTACGCGCTGCTGAGCATTATTGGAATGGGATTTTTTTCACAGCGGACACCGAACGGAGCAAAGGTTCCAAACCCGGGAGCTTCTTCGTTATATTCGTTTGCTTCAATTGGAATTCCAAAAACTCTCATTTGTCTCTGGGCCGTTCTCGTTCTGATACTCGCAATTTTTCCATTTCATCGCGCGGAGACGCACTTCAACCACGCAGCCCAGTTCTACCAAATAGATGAACACGGCTTGCAGGCGAAGGTGGTGAAAAAGATTGAGGGGACCGCCGACACTTGGCAACTGCTGCGATGGGAGCTTTTTGGCGAACCGTATTACTGCCGATTGTTGACCAACGCCTTTTCGATGTCGGCCACCGATCTGCGCAATCAGCGATATATGCGTTTGTTCGCTTACCTGCCGCTGGGGTTTCGTCCGGAATCGGAAGACGTGCTGCTTCTCTGTTATGGGTGTGGGGTCACAGCCGATGCGCTTCTTCACGGGCCGAACGTGAAGCGAATGGATGTGGTGGACATTTCCAAAGAGGTGTTCCGTCTCGCTGATCTCTGTTCCGGCATCAATTACTCCAACCCGTTGCGAGACCCGCGCGTGCGCCCGACGGTGCAGGATGGCAGGTTCTTTCTTCAAGCCAGCCCGCGGCAGTACGACATTATCACTGGCGAGCCGCCGCCGCCAAAGGTAGCGGGTTCAGTTAATCTTTACACGCAGGAATTCTTTTCCCTGGTGCGCAGTCGGCTCAAAGAAGGAGGAATCGCCACTTTCTGGCTGCCGATTGGCCAACTGAAAGTCGAGGAATCGAAAGCCATCCTGCGGGCATTTCACAACGCGTTCCCCGACGCATCCGTTTGGGCGGATGCAGATGAGGAATGGATCATGATGGGCGTTAATGAGCCAGGACACCAAGTCAGCGAAGAAGCACTGCGGCGACTGTGGAGCGAGCCAGTCACCGGCGAGGATTTGAAACGGATCGGTATCGAGGTTCCGCAACAACTGGGCGCATTATTTCTGATGGACGGCAAGGAGATCGACGGTATCACGAAAGACGTCGGGCCGCTCAGGGACGATTGCCCAAAACGCCTGAGTGACCAACTAGGGGATGACGCGGTGAACGCCCGTTTCGCTTCCACCTACATGGACCCGCCCTCCGCCGTCGACCGTTTTCTTCGGTCGCCGACGATCACCCGAATCTGGCCCGAGACACTAAGCAAATCGGTGGAACCATTGTTTGCCGTTCGTCAGGCCCGATTTCTCTCCGAAAGACTTGGAACCAATAAACTGGCCGAACTGGACCTTTATCTTCGCGGATCGCGTCTGCGAACGCCGGTTCTGGAAGTCCTGGGCAGCGATGAATTCCGGCTCGCGATCGCGGAGCGGATTGCCAGCAATTCGGACACACCACCGCATGAAATTCTGCCGGATTTGATTGCTGGCGCGCTGGCGAGGCGCGATATCGGCGAGGCAGTTCGCCTTTTGGAGGACGAGAAAGCTCGAGGCATGTTTAGTCTCAACGACACATTCCTTCTTACCTACCTTTACTGCTTAAATCGCAGTGTGGGGAAAGCGGAGGAGCTCGCCGCTAACAACGCGGCCGCTATCAAGAAAGATGGATTCGTTGATTGGCTGTATGGAAAATTGGAAACCGATTTCGGATTTCACCCCCCGCGCTAATCGGTCTCTCACTCATTGGAATAGCGTTGACCAATAGATAATGGGAGACATAGCGGCTTCCGCCTAAGATGACAAAAATGACAGGCGACAACAATGACGCCTTGCGTAAACGGCACGTCTGCGCCATTTCTACGCTACGCCCGCTAAATGTACGCAACGACGCGTATGTTGCAGTGTTCTCTGCGATTCTGTTTCTGTCCGGGATTGGTGCGCTCATATTCGAGACGCTTTGGCTGCGTTTGA